>JAZRLJ010000107.1:0-2253 GCA_045646755.1 Eubacteriales bacterium
GTCCTAAAAGCGGTCCTATGGTAAAGGTAGCCTTTGTGAGAGGAAATCTTGACGGATACAGCTATCGTCATACGGGTGGCTCTCTTTGGAGAGGACATATGCAGCCTGAATATGGCTATGGACCGGCGGAATTTACTTGGAGAATTATAGACTCTGTAAAAAACTCTCGCCCGTGGACAGACGTACATAATTTTGGTCAGATTAACCTCTCGGGAGCGCCTGCTTACGGTACTTTTGACGTTATTCCCGCAACCGTTGGAGCAGAGGTTTTCTGCAAGTACGATTACTTGATTTTCGTCGGTTGGAACACTATGACCGATGAAATTTATAATAATCTTAAAACCTTTGTAAGTAAGGGTGGTCGCTTGTTTATGACTGCAGCTCACCTAAACACCAATAACGACAGGAGTAATTTGCTAAGCTTAATAAACGGCGGAGACGTCAGCGACCTGTTTGGCTGTAAGCTCGATGCCCAAAATTCAATTCGTTCTGATTCCGGCAGTAGATTTAAAGAGAGTATAGTACCTGAATTTTTGTATCCTGCAACCGATATAATAGACCCCTACTTTGCGGAGGGATATATTGATTACGCAAAAGCTGAGTTTACAACGGGAACTAAATCTGCGTTTATGGTTACCTCGATAAGAGATAACAATTATGAAAATAATCCCGCGACCTTGATAGAGAACAAGCTTGGTGACGGATACGCGCTTCTTATGACAAACCTTGAATATCCTTCGGGCGCAGGCTTCCCGATGTATCAGTGCCTTGTAAGAGAAATTATGACTGCCAGCCACCGTCTTGCAGATATCAAGGTTTACGGTAGCGACCAGCTTCGCTTTACCGTATATGAAAACGGTAAGGTTTATCTTCAGAATACCAGCTACGACAGTAAGATTTTTGCAACGATTGACTACGGCACTCATAAGGTAGAGCATATACTTGAGCCTTGCGAAATGAAAGCGGTAGAAAAAGAATGATAAAATCCATTAAGTAATATAAGGACTTGTGTTACTACAAGATAAAAAAGCTGTAATAAGTATATGTGGCTACCGAGCAGATGCTCGGTAGCCTAGTTTTTTCAATTAAAGGATTTAATCGAAGTTAAACTTAAAGGAAAGGAAGACCTTTTTGCTTCAGATGCTTAAATTAGCCGTTAGTCTTGAGAGAGTTCTCGTAAGACTCAACCATCTTCTTAACCATCTGACCGCCAACGCTACCAGCCTGCTTAGAGGTGAGGTCACCATTGTAGCCCTGCTTAAGAGTTACGCCAACTTCGTTTGCAGCCTGCATTTTAAAGTTCTCGAGAGCTGCCTTCTTTTCGTTATTCTTAGCCATAAGAATTAATCTCCTGTTTTTTAAAAAATCTATATTATCGAGCCGCAGAAGCACCTTGCCTTGCGGCTCCGTTGCTCCTTGACTCTGTTACTATTTTATCTCGTAATCGTATTTTTATTATAGGTAAAATTATGTAAATTTCAAATCAAAAGTTTTTTTGTTTTTGTTGTGGAATATCAAATAACTTTGTGATATAATTAGAATAATGCTATCTCATAGGGGTATTGTATGAAGTTCGAAATAAGAGAGGCTTGCGGAGCCGATGCCGAAAAAATGATAATATATAATAAAAAGGTAGGCTCGGAAACCGATTTTCTATCCTTTGACGGAAAGACGTTTGATATTGGAGAAAAGAAAGAAGCTGGATTTCTTGAAAGGTTCAGAAGTTCGAAGCGCGATTTGATGCTTGTAGCTCTTGACGGAGAGAGAATAGTTGCAAACGCAGCTATAGAGGGAGACCGAAGAGCGAGATATTCTCACAGGGCGGAGCTTTCTATTACCGTTCTTAAAGAGTATTGGGGAAAAGGCATCGGAAGTGTACTTATGCATAAGCTTATTGAATTTTCTAGGGAAGCCTCGTATAGAAGCATATACCTCGACGTGCGTGCGGATAATGATAGAGCAATATCACTTTATCGTAAGTTCGGTTTTGAGATACTTGGCGTTTATAAGAATTATTTTATGATTGATAAGGCGTTTTATGATGCTGAAATAATGGTTTTATATCTATAGTATACGCTTTTTTTTGAAAAAATCCCAAAAAAATTAAAAAAAGGTATTGACAAACTTGAAAATATGAGGTATAATAGTCAAGCGCCTCGACGAGAGGTGGCAATTTGATCATTGAAAATTGAACAACATGAAATTTCGAGCACTGAAAAGTGCGAAAGATCTCGTTAAAACACTTTGAAAAAA
>JAZRLJ010000108.1:0-10049 GCA_045646755.1 Eubacteriales bacterium
GAGAGACTTTTTGACGTTGCGAAAAAATACAAGACCACCTCTTTAAAAATTGCAAGGGACAACGACCTTTCCGACCAGGCGCTTTCTTCCTTTGACAGTCCCGATTCGCTTGTCGGAGTTAAACGACTTATAATAAGATAAAAAAAGAGCCAAGAGCTTACCGTATGCTCTTGGCTCTGTATTTTTTTGGTTTTACTTTATTCTGTCGTGGGCAAAGATTCCGCCGTATTCGTAGAGCCTTCCGCCATTTAAATAAAGCTTTTTCAGGCTGCGCTGAAGAGAGGTATCCTCAGCTAAATCATTATAAGTTTTAAACTTCAGATAAAAGACGAAATTAAGCACGTCCTCTCCCTCTGTATGTATGGGGAATTTTGTATACGGACTTGCAAATCCGAGCACGCGAGAGGTTGGCTTCATATGAAGCTTTAATTCGGGCGACATCATCCAGGAGTAGCAGACAAATCCCTTTACGTCAATATCGGGGAAGAAACGTGCAAAGACGTCCTTAGCTCGCTCGTAGCTTAGTCTGCAGGACTCACTGCTGAAATCACCGTCTACGGGAATATGGACGCTGAGGAGTATATCTCCCTGCTTTATTACCGTCTCGTATCTGTCCTTTGGATAGAGCTTCGAGGTAGGTGTAGCCTTTCCCTCTTCGTTTACGGGGCATCCCTCGTAAGAGCTTTCGGTTTCCCTAAGTATGCACTCAAAGGCGAAGTCTTTTTCGGGGGGCGTGTCGAGATATAGACCGTCGGAATTGAATTTTCCCTCTTCCATAAGGATAATGTCCTCGCCCGCTTCCTTGTCTCTTATGACGCGGATAGGCTCTGTGAGAGGTAATATTTCAAACCTCAAGCGGTTTATATTAAGAATTTCACAGTCCACGTAATGCTGTAGCCAGTCAAAATATCTTTTGTTCATTCCGAGGCGGTCAAACCTCTTTGCGTATATGAACACACATTCCTCATACTGTCTTACCGTCGCGCTTATAATATCCTCATCAAGTCTTTTTTCACAAAGGAATAAATAAGTGTTTTTTATAGCGGGAAGAAGGCAGAGAAAGGCAAACAGCGGATACTCTTCAACAGGCACTTCAAAGTGCTTTATATATTCCTTATAAAGCGCTCTGGTTTTCATAGCTTTGCTTATGAAAAGCGCGTATACCGAAAGCTCGCGGTTTTCTCTTATGCGCGCGGCTTCCTCAATTACGTTTTCGAGAATTCTTGGACAAGCGTTACATTCCTCATTAAGAGCGCGGATATATTCCTCCGACAGAAAGTATACGCCGTCATTTTCGTATTCGGCGAGAGCTTCTCTGTAAATTTGCGAGAAATATTTATCGAAAATTTCCTCACCGCAGTTGCTGATAAAAAATCTGTTAATCAATTTCGTCCCACCTCAGTATAAATCCCGCGACTATCTTAGCAAAGTTAAGGAGACTTTCGCATTCGATAAACTCGTCGGGAAGATGAGCGCCGCCGGGCACGTCAAAATCTCTGCCCGCGCCGAAGCTTACCGCGCGTCCCGGCGCAGCTGCAAGGAAGAGTGACAAATCCGAAAGGCAGGAAGCCTTGACGTAGATTTCGCGTCCGACAGTTTCTTTGCCGACCTTCTTGAGAAGCTCGATGTTAGAGTTATCCTTGTCAACGGAGCCGTGAGTAAAAAATCTGCTGCTCTCTACTACCTCTTCAATCTTTATTCCGAGAGGAGCGCATTTTTCGTTAATTGAATTGAACGTCTCCTCAAGCTCCTTCCATATTTCCTCTCTCGTTTTGTCTGTGTAGAAGGCGAAATCAAACACACCGCGGTGTCTGTCATTCGTATTCAGCCCCGTTCCCATATTCATATATCTGAATGCTGTGTCGGGTATTATAGAGTTTTGAAACAGAGGATTTCTTTTAAGCTCGTCAAAGCGTTTCACAGCAAAAATATCAAGCTCGGTTTTGCATATATGGAGTGCCTCCATCATAGCTCCGCAGCAATGCTGAAACTTAGGATGAGCAAGGTGCAGAATTATTCTCTGACCGCCTGCGGCAACGTTCCACACGTCGAGATTTTTACAGTCGAGATTTAGGTAAAAGTCACAGGGATACTTGACAGCCGCCGCGAGAGCTCCGTTTCCGCCGCCAAATTCCTCGTCAACGTATGCTGTGAGGTAGACGTCGTTATCAAGCTCTATTCCGCACTCGCGTATAGCCTTTGCAAAAAACAGCATAGAAGCGAGAGCGTACTTGTCGTCGCACGCGCCCCTACCGTATATTCTTCCGTCCTTGATAAGTCCATCTGTTGGAGGGACTGTCCAGAGCGAGAGGTCGCCTATAGGCATTGTGTCGGCGTGACCTGCAAGCATAAGAGCCTTCTTTCTCTTCTTGCCGATAAGTTTTGCCGTCATATTTTCTCTTCCGGTAAAGTCTTTTCCGGGAGTGAAATCGGGATGAGAGGTCGCCTCGCTCACCGTATCGGGAGCGTAGAGGTCGGCCTCTATTCCGATAGACGCATACTTATCGCGAAGAGGAGCGGTAAGTCTGCTCTCATTACAGGCAAGCCTTGAGTTCTCTGTGTTTATTCTGATAAGCTCAGAGAGGGTTTCAAAGAGAAAATCCTTGTGCTCATCAAAGTATTTAATAACTCTTGAAAGGTTGCTATTTTCCATATTATGCCTCAAATCAGAGCTTTACTGCTTTTCCTGTAGCGATACTTTCGTACACTGCGTTCATTGCCTTGATGGTGTTCTTATGCCAGCCAAGGTTGATTTTAGGTAAACGTTTGTTGTCAATATTCGCAACAAACTCGTCTATAAGACCAACCCACTCGTCAAAGTAGGTGTACTGAACTGTGTACTTGTTCTCGGGAGAACCGTTGTGATAAGTGTTAGGACCGAAGCAGTCGGTGAAGAGGCTTCCGTCTTTTCCGTGGATTACGAGGTTAACCTCCATACGCTTGGGGAATACTTCCCAACCGGGACCGGGAACCTTGAGCTTGTTTTCTGCTCTTGACCAGCTGGGGTCGAGCGAGAAGATGGTGCCGTTTTTCATTCTTCCGACTACGGCGAGCATATCCTCTTCTTCAATTTCGTGGCGCATATTGGGAGCAACTTTAGCAAAGATAACGTCAAATTCACTCTTTGTAACCTCTCTTACAAGGTCAAAGATGTGAGGAT
This sequence comes from Eubacteriales bacterium, assembly GCA_045646755.1. Classification (GTDB taxonomy): domain Bacteria; phylum Bacillota; class Clostridia; order Oscillospirales; family CAG-272; genus UBA1740. The sequence continues at coordinate 3,161 of JAZRLJ010000108.1, forward strand.
GGTCGCAGAGCGCGCCGCCTCTGAATTTGTCGTGTCCTTCCTTGATGGGCACTCTCTTTCCGTAGCTCTTTTCGGGGACACCCTGCCAGGGGAATGCCCATACGGGAGAAAGGGTAATGTTTGTAGCGTTGAATGCTTCCATTTTGCCCATTGCTTCATTCTCGATAAGCTCTTTGGTGCGGATTACTACGGGGTTGTAGTGAAGCTCAAGCTCAATCTGGAAGGTGATACCGCTTTCCTTGACGAGCTTTTCCATTTCTGCATACTCATCCATATCAAAGGTGGGTATCTTCATAGAGAGAACGTTGATTTTACGCTCTGCGCAGAGCTTCACCTGTCTTAAGTGCTCGCTGTTTTCACTTGCGAGTACGACAGCCTCGATTTCGGGATGTGCGTCAAGCATAGCCTCGTCGCTGTCGTAACAGGGAATACCCTTTACGCTATTAAGGAATATCTCCTTAACCTCGTCGTTTGCAGTGGAAACCGCAATCCATTCGAGCTTGGGATTGTTCTTAAGAACGTCGTAGTATTTTCTCGTATGACCGTGTGTCATACTCATCATAGCTATTTTAAGTCTTTTCATCTTCTTATGCCTCCACATTCACGTTTTCGAGTGTTGCGAGAGATGCCTTTGCTGCATTGATAACGTTGTTTATATGAGCAGCCTTTTCCTTTGCGGCAGAGCGGAGCTCTTCACTCTTTGCGAGTGCGAAAGCGCATCTTATAGTATTGATTTCAATTTCACTATAGCCGTAAAGCTCAGCATCGGTATCCATAAATACCTTCTTATTCTTACCCATTACGTAGATAGATTCCTGAGGCATCTGAGTGTCAACGACTCTGTCACATGCAACGCCCGAGTCGGTGATTATTTCGTGCTTGTCAACGTCTCTCTCTCCCTCGTCGAGAGTAGCGCCGAGCTCAATAGTACAAACGCATCCGTTTTCCGATTCAACTATGCAGTTCATAGCGGAGGCAGACGCAATAGCGAAGATTTCCTTAGCCTTAGAATTGATGGTGAATTCCATAATTCCGATTTCTCTGTAAAGGAGAGCCATAAGGTCGTCGCCCTTCTTGGCGGTGTGACCTATACGGTAGGTACACATATTTCCTACTCTGCCGAGAAGAACGAGATTTCTGAGCTCAATAAATCTTCTTTCGCATTCCCAAGCGAGCACGGGAAAGTCCTCGCCGTTTATCTTAACCGTTTTTCCGTCAGCGGACAAAACGGCTTCGGCATCTACCGAATACTTTTCAAGTAAGTAATTTAATCCCTTTTGCATTTTAAAAAATCCTCGATTTCAATTTTAGTCGGTATCGAAGATACCGCGTATTTTCTTGTTACTCCGATAGAGGAGGAGAGGTTTGCGATTTCTGCCGCCTCGCGAAGAGATTTTCCTTCCGCAAGCGCCGCGCAGAGGTATCCGTTGAAGGTGTCGCCCGCGCCGGTCGTGTCAACTACCTTAGCGACGTTTACCGCGGGGACGGTGATATTCTCACTCTTTATCACGCAGCCTCTTTTTCCCGCGGTCATTATAACGTTTGTTTTGTCCTCTATTCCGAGAAGCTCGTGCTCATTCGGAGTGAAGAGGTCTACGTTATCGAGAATAAACTTGTCGGTTACTCTTGCAGGAGCGGGGTTTAGCACGATTTTTACACCGTGGCTCTTTGCGATTTTTACCGCTTCAAGATTAACCTCTTCGATAACCTCGTTGTTTATAAGAAGAATGTCGGCAGAGGCGATTTCCTCTTCAAAGTCCTTCACGTCATCAGCTGATAGCTGAGCGCCCTGGTAGACGGTTACGTGATTGCTTCCGCTTTTGTCGGTAACTATAGCGGCAAACGCGGTCTGCTCGTTTTTCTTTGAAAGACAAGCCTTTATATTATCATTTTCGAGAAACGCCTTTACCGAGTCGTAGGAATCCTTGCCGACAGCCGCAAGAAAGGAAACCTTTGCTCCGCCTCTTGCCGCAGCGACAGCCTGGTTAAATCCCTTGCCGCCAAGCTCGAAGTGAACCGATTTTGATTCTACGGTCTCTCCGCCCTCGTGGAATTTTTCGACCTCAAGAAAGACCGAGTTTCCAACTATACCTATTACAGCAATTTTACTCATAATGCTTCACCCTGCCAAGATAGAGATTTTCAAGTACCACGTTGTGCTCTCTTCCGCCCTCAACGTTTCCGCTGAGGTATACGGGAGGGGGAGTGCCCTCGCTGAGCGCAAGTCTTGCGCCCTCGATAAGACAGGTGTTGAGGATAAAGCAGGCAGCGTATGTAGAAAGACCGCCCATTGTAGCCTCGCCTACCGAAAGACAAGCGTCACCGTAGGGAATTTTGCAGTCGATGGCAATATCCACGTGCTCGTGAAGCCTGCCGCCCTTTTCTGCGTATTCCATAGATGAAATACCGATAGACTTGATACCCGCAGCGCGAGCTGCATCGCCCATCTCAACGGGCACTTGGTTTTTTCCCGATGCAGAGAAGATAAAGATAATATCGTTCTCGGTGGGAGTATAGCGTCTGAATATTTCGGGAGCGATACCGCTCATCTTTTCCATACGGCTTGATTTTGCCGCGCCGTTATGGAGCATAAGGTCGGTGTCGAGCATAGGTGAAACGTTGGCAAGTCCGCCTGCTCTGTAGAAGGCGTCAAGTCCGGGAAGATGCGAGTGTCCGCAGCCGAAGGTAAATATAAGTCCGCCGCGCTTGATTGTGTCCGCAACGAGCCTTATCGCCTCGCCAAGCTTCTCACTCTCTTCATTCTCTATGCGCCCGAGAACCTCAGTGATTTTACTTAAGTATTCACTCATTTTTTAAGAACCCTCTTATAGTTTTCGCCGATAGCGTCCCAGAGCTTAATGGGGTCGGGAGCAGCTACGCTCGTACCGAGACCTCCTCTGTAGGTCCAGGTAGCAAGTCTGTCTACGCCCATGCTCTCATACATATCAACAACCTTGTCTATCTGCTTAAAGTCTTCGGGCTGAGCGTTGTAACCCATAAGCCATCTTTCAGACTGCTTTCCGTACTTCTTTGCAATTTTTACTGTTCTCTCGGTGATTTCCTTGAAGAAGCTCTCGGGAAGAGACCAGTTTATAATAGTGGTAGAGAATACGTCGAAGTAGGGGCAAGCTGCAACCATTTCCCAGTTATCGTAGCCTCTGAGCTCGGTTACGTAGTATGTATTCTTGGTTGCGTGAACGCAGCAGGTAATCTCAAGGTTGGGATTTACCTCCTTAAGAGCCTTGGAGCAGTCTGCGAGAGTTTTGAGAGCCTCTCTCCAGCGGAACTGCTTGACGTCATCGTTCATAAACTTGGGCATCTCGTAGCCGTAGTAATCCTCAAACTTCTTCATACACTCGGGACATCTACACGCCCAGTCGTCACCTGCGCCGCCGGTGATTGAAGCGTAAGACTTGGGATAAGCGTAGTGGGGCTCGTCCCAGAAGAAGCCGTCTACCTCAGTCTCTCTTGCGAGCTTAAGGCAGATGTTCGTGAAGTAATCTCTGAATGAGTTGGTGTTAAAGCAAGCTGCGTTAAGAACCTCGCCGGTATATGCGGAAACCTGACGGTGATGGATATTGTTCTGGAGGAAAAGTGAAACCTGCTCGCCGCCGAAATACTTACCGATACCCCAGGTATCAGCAATGCAACGAAGTCCAACCTTGTGCGCGGTCTTTACGATGTTGTTGATATTAGGAAACCAGAAGTCCATATCAAACTCGGTTATAGCGAGGATAACCGTATCGCAGCCGTGCTCCTTCATTTCGATAAAGTCCTTTTCTGCGTGCTCTACGTAGTTAAGTCCGTAGTAGCTTACCGCGGTGTGCTTAATAGCCATAGTGGAAATCTCCTTTTTTAAATATGTTGTTACACATATTATATCACGCATATTCGAGGCGAGCAACCCATAAAAAGAATATTTGAGGTAGAAATTTCGAAACTTTTTTCACTGCTATTGACAAAGAAAATAGGCTCTGTTATAATCAAAGTATGATTAACTTTTCTTCTTATAACATTAAAATTGACAGTGCTTTTCCGATATCGTGGAAAAAAGGAACGGCGTACGCTTCCTCGCGTAAATACGACGCTATTTCCTTCCGCATAAACGGAGATGCCACATATCGCCACGGCGATAGGGAATACGTAGCAAAAAAGAACGACCTGCTCTTTATCCCTGCTAATTACGACTACTCGATAACGGCGAATAAGGACGAGGACGTTCTTGTCGTTCATTTCTATATTGAAGGCTCTGATTTTGATGAGATAAGTGTTTTTACTCCGCAAAACCCCGATGCTTTCGAGAGGATTTTTCAAGACATATGTAAAGTATGGCGTACAAAACCGACGGGTTACAGATATAAAATGTATTCTCTCTTCTATAAGATACTTGCGCAGCTGGAAATACAGGAGGAGCAGAAAAACGCGGTCTTGAAGCCTAAAAAACTTCAGATAGCTCTCGATTATCTTCACGAAAACTTTGATAGCCCCCTGACTACTATAGACGCGCTTGCAGCTCACGTCGGAGCTAGCAGCGTGTATCTGAGGCGCCTCTTTAAAAACGCCTTTGGTAAGAACCCCCTGCAGTATCTCAATGATATGAGGATAGAGCACGCGGTTTCTCTTCTTAGCAGCGGATACTATTCTGTCGGTGAAGCGGCAACACTCTCAGGATTTAATGATGCCAAATATTTTTCCACCGTCTATAAAAAGAAAACAGGAAATCCTCCCTCTAAGGATTTTGGATAAGTTTTTATAAAACACAAAATGTAAATGATAAAATAGCGAGAAGCGGTCAAAAACCGAGCTTCTCGCTGTTTTTTTGTTTGATTATCTTTTAAAACTATTCCTGCTCTAGCCAGTTTTTGCCCGAGGTAACGTCGACTGTGAGGGGAATAGAAAGTTTTACTGCATTCTCCATTTCTCTCTTAAGAATTTCCTTGCATTTCTCTATATCTGCATCCTTCACCTCGACTATAAGCTCGTCGTGCACCTGCATAACAAGACGCGCGTCGGGAAGCTCTTTTTTGAGAACCCCGTATACCTTTATCATAGCCAGCTTCATAATGTCGGCGGCTGCGCCCTGGATAGGAGCATTCATAGCCACTCTCTTTCCAAAGGCTTTTTGCATACCGTTAGAGGACGAAAGCTCGGGGATATATCTGCGTCTGCCCATGGGAGTTACGGTATATCCGTTTTCTTCCGCTTCCTTTACCACTCTTTCAAGGTATGCGTCGATACCTAGATAGTTTAAGTGATAGCTCTTTATATAGTTACTTGCTTCTTTTGTTGTAGTGCCTATATCCTTTGCGAGAGAAAAACCGCTTATTCCGTAAACTATACCGAAGTTTACCGCCTTTGCGCGTTTTCTCATTTCCTCTGTGACGGCTTCTTCGGGCACACCGAATACGGCTGACGCCGTTTTTCTGTGAATATCCGCACCCGACTTGAAGGCTTCGCACATAGTATAATCCTCGGATATATGCGCGAGAAGGCGGAGCTCTATCTGAGAGTAGTCCGCGTCAACGAGAGTGTAGCCGTCCTCGGCAATAAAGTATTTACGCATCTGCCTTCCCATTTTTGTCTTTATGGGAATGTTTTGAAGATTTGGGTCTTGGCTCGAGAGCCTTCCCGTAGCGGTGAGCGCCTGCTTAAAGGTGGTGTGAATTCTTCCGTTTTTATCGGCAACCTCAGGCATTGCGGCTGCGTATGTGCCGATAAGCTTGGTCACCTGTCTGTATTCAAGTATATCATCGATAATCGGTGAATATGCTCTCAGCTCCTCGAGAGTTTGAGCGTCTGTTGAAAATCCGCTTTTTGTTTTCTTTTTACAGGGAAGTCCAAGCGTTACGAATAGTACCTCTCCGAGCTGCTTTGGGGAATTGATGTTGAATTCAGTGCCTGCCCTCATATAGATGCTTCTCTTCAGTCCCTCTGCAAGCTCTTCGAGAGCCTTCGCGTATTCAAGCATACCCGCGGTGTCTATCTTAAATCCTATCTCTTCCATCTCTGCAAGTATAGGCGCAAGCGGAAGCTCTATCTCTGAGAGAAGCTCCTTCATTCCAAGCTCCTCAATTTTTGTGATAAGGACTTCTTCAAGCTCGTATATGATTTCCGGAGCAGGCTCGCCCATAGGTATTGCCTTGGATAAAAACTCTGATGCAAGAGTTTCAAGTCCCGATTCACCGTTGCCCGGATTTAAGAGATAAGCGTACAGCATAACGTCAAGAAAACGAGTATCTTTGCCTATTTTAACTCCCTTTGCGTTGAGCGAATGAATGAGAGCTTTTGCATCGTAGCAGACGACCTCGGAATTTTCAAAAATTGCCGAAAGTTCCGAAAAATCGCCTGAAAATACCATATTGGTTTCGATTTTGTTATATAAATAGAGAAAATTGTCCTTTGGAAAAAGCGCAAATCTTTTTCCGATTTTCTTTATAATTTCCTCTTTTGATACTTCCTTGAACTCTGACCTTTCACACTCGCAGCATTCCTTTTTTACTTCTTCGCCGGTGAGACCGAATTTTGTAATAAGGGAGCTTAGCTCAAGCTCTGTGAATTTCTTATAGAGCCCGCACTTGTCTATGCCTGTATATACTATATCCTCAAGAGCTACGCCAACGGGAGCGTTGGTTTCTATCTTGGCGAGCGCCTTTGAAAGATATGCGTTATCCTTGTCGCGTATAAGCTTTTCTCTTACACCCTTGGAAATTTCTGTGGAATCAATATTTTCATATATTCCGTCAAGAGAGCCGAAAAGACGAATGAGGTTTCCTGCAGTTTTTTCACCTATACCTGCCACGCCGGGAATGTTATCCGAGCTATCACCCATCAGCGCTTTTACGTCTACGAATTGCGTGGAATCCACGCCGTATTTTTCAAAAAAGCGCTC
>JAZRLJ010000109.1:0-24025 GCA_045646755.1 Eubacteriales bacterium
ACCGGCGTTCACTCGGGTGACTCCATCAGCGTATATCCTACCTTCTCCGTTTCCAACAAAGTAAAGGGCACTATCCTTCAGTACGCAAAGAAGCTCGGACTTGGAATCGGCATCGTAGGTCTTTACAATATTCAGTTCATAGTTGACAAGAACGACGAGGTATATATTATCGAGGTTAACCCCCGTTCCTCCAGAACAGTTCCGTTCCTTTCAAAGGCAACGGGATATAGCCTTGCAGATATAGCAACCGAGTGTATCCTCGGCAAGTCGCTCAAGGAGCAGGGCATCTTCGACATCTATCCCGAGGAGAAGAAACGCTACTACGTAAAGGTTCCCGTATTCTCATTCACCAAGCTTCGCGGACTTGACGCTTACCTCTCTCCGGAGATGAAGTCCACCGGTGAAGCTATCGGATACGACGACAAGCTCTCAAGAGCAATGCAGAAGGCACTTATCGCAGGCGGTATAAATCTTCAGAACTACGGTACCGTTATCGTAACCCTCGCAGACGAGGATAAGGAAGAGGCTCTTCCTCTCGTTCGCCGCTTCTACGATATGGGCTTCAATATCGAGGCTACTATCGGAACTGCAAACTTCCTTAAGGCGCACGGCATCCGTACCCGCGTTCGCAAAAAGCTTCTTGAGGGAAGCGAGGAGATATTCGACTCCATTCGCGCAGGATACGTAAGCTACGTTATCAACACCCGTGCAATTATGTCCGGCTTACATTACAACGACGGCGTTGAAATCAGAAGATGCGCTGTTGAAAACGGCGTAACCCTCTTCTCGAGCCTTGACACTGTTCGCATAGTTCTCGATGTTCTTGAGGAAATCACTAACAAGATTTCCACCATTGATGCAAAATAAGAGGAGTTAAAATGAAGGATTCCTTATTTGAAATAATCGACAACAGAAAAATTGCGAAGAACACCTACGAAATGCTTCTCAGAGGAGACACCTCGGATATAACCGCGCCGGGTCAGTTCGTAAACATAAAGATTTCGGGCTTCTTTCTTCGCAGACCTATATCGGTATGCGACCTTGAGGGTGACATTCTCACCCTCATATACAAGGTCGTAGGCGAGGGCACTGAGGTTATGGCAGGTATGAAGATAGGTGAAAAGCTTGTCGTCCTCACCGGCCTCGGCAACGGATACGACCTCTCCCTCTCGGGTAACACTCCCCTTCTTGTCGGAGGCGGTGCAGGCGTTCCCCCTATGTTCCTTCTTGCGAGGAAGCTTATCGCAGAGGGCAAAAAGCCGAGAGCTATTCTCGGATTCGGCTCTTCGGACGAGGTCTTCTACGTAGAGGAGTTTGAAAAGCTCGGAATTCCCGTAACGGTCACTACCGTCGACGGAAGCGAGGGTGTAAAGGGATTTGTCACCGACGCTATGGAGGACGGCTATACCTACTTCTACACCTGCGGTCCCGAGCCTATGCTCAAGGCAGTTTACGATAAATCCACGACAAGCGGACAGCTGAGCTTCGAGGAGCGTATGGGCTGCGGTTTCGGTGCTTGTATGGGTTGCTCCTGCAAGACCAAGTACGGCAACAAGAGAATTTGCCGTGAGGGTCCCGTACTCGTTAAGGAGGAAATAATATGGTAAATTTGACAACTAAGCTTTGCGGTATCGAGCTTGATAACCCGATTATCCCAGCAAGCGGTACTTTTGGCTTCGGCTATGAGTTTGCCGAGCTTTACGACATCAATATCCTCGGCTCGCTTTCCTTTAAGGGTACTACCCTTGAGCCGAGGTTTGGTAACCCCACCCCGAGAATTGCGGAATGTTCCTCAGGAATGCTCAACGCAGTAGGACTTCAGAACCCCGGCGTAGACAAGGTTATAAGCGAGGAGCTTCCCAAGCTCTTCAAGGTGTTTAATAAGCCCGTTATGGCAAACGTAAGCGGATTTTCCGAATACGAATACGTTGAGACCGTAAGAAAGCTCGACGCGGTTGATAAAATAGGCTGGTTTGAGGTCAACATCTCCTGCCCCAACGTTCACGGCGGCGGAATGAGCTTCGGCACAAGTCCCGAAATGGCGGGCAAAGTGACCAAGGCAGTAAGAGCCGTTACCAAAAAGCCTATTATTATCAAGCTCTCCCCCAACGTTACCGACATCGTTTCAATAGCAAAGGCGTGCGAGGCTGAGGGAGCTGACGGCGTCAGCCTTATAAACACCCTTATGGGTATGAGAATAGACCTCAAAAAGAGAACGCCCATAATCAAGAATAAGACGGGCGGTTTTTCCGGCCCCGCAATTCTTCCCGATGCTGTCAGAATGGTATATCAGGTATACGAAGCAGTAAAAATTCCGATTGTCGGAATGGGCGGTGTTTCAAGAGCAGAGGACGTAATGGAGCTTATGCTCGCGGGCGCAACGGCAGTTGAGGTCGGCGCGCAGAACCTCGTAGACCCCTACGCTTGTAAGCGCATAATCGAGGACCTTCCTCGCGTTATGGAAAAATACAGAATAAATTCTTTAAGTGAAATTATAGGAGGTGCCCACTGATGGGAAAGGACGTTATAATTGCTTGTGACTTTGCAAGCGCTGAGGAAACATTTAAGTTTCTTGACAAATTCGAGGGCAAAAAGCCCTTTGTAAAAATAGGTATGGAGCTCTTCTATGCGGAAGGACCTTCCATAGTAAGAGAAATCAAGGCGAGAGGACACAAGATTTTCCTTGACCTTAAGCTTCACGATATCCCCAATACCGTAAAGAAGTCTATGGCGGTTCTCTCTAGACTCGACGTAGATATGACCAACCTTCACGCTTCGGGCACAGGCAAGATGATGGAGGGCGCTCTTGAGGGACTCACCCGTCCCGACGGAACGAGACCTATCCTTATCGCTGTAACTCAGCTTACCTCTACCGACGAGGAAACTATGAAAAAGGATCTCCTCATAGACAAGCCTATCGCAGAGGTAGTTATGCACTACGCAGAGAACGCAAAGAACGCAGGTCTTGACGGTGTAGTTTGCTCTCCCCTCGAGGCAGAGAAGGTACATTCCGTATGCGGCAAGTCCTTTATTACCGTTACCCCCGGCGTTAGATTTGCTGACGGTGACAAGGGCGACCAGAAGAGAGTTATGACTCCCGAGGAGGCTAAGAAAATCGGCTCCGATTACATCGTTGTCGGCAGACCTATCACCGCGGCTGAGGATCCCGTTGCGGCATATGAGAGATGCTGTAGAGAGTTTATTGACTAAAAATGAGAAAAAAGATACTTAAATTTTCGCTGATACAATTCATAATTTCAGCAGTTGTACTTGCTATTAACTACTTTTTCTACCACTTTGTCACAGACGACGGAATAACACTGACCTTCCACGAAGAACCCGGAAAGCCTTTCGTTGCCGACCTTATCGGTCAGCTTGGCGTACTTTTTCTCTTCTCTGCGATAGTCAGCCTTATCGTAGCGTTTATCTTCTTTGACAAGGAAAACAAAAATTAAAAGGAGAACAAAAATGGAAAATTACAAGAGAGAATTTATACAGTTCCTTGAGGGCGCAGGCGTTCTCAAGTTTGGAGATTTCACCGCAAAGAGCGGAAGAAAAATCCCCTATTTCATCAACGCAGGTGAGATAAAGACCGGTGAGAATATCGCAAAACTCGGTTCTTTCTACGCTAAGGCATACCTTGACAAGCTCGGCAAAAAGGAAGCTGCTCTCTACGGCCCTGCATACAAGGGTATTTCTATCGCAGTTTCAGCGTCCATAGCTCTTGCAGGCGAGGGACTCAACCTTCCCTTCTTCTTCAACAGAAAAGAGGTTAAGGACCACGGTGAAGGCGGCGTTTTCGTAGGATATAAGCCTAAGGAGAACGAGGAAATCGTTATCGTTGAGGACGTTATCACCGCAGGCACTGCTATCAGAGAAACTATGGACATTATGTCCGCAGCTCTTCCCACCGCAAAGGTTATCGCTACCTTCGTTATGGTTGACCGTAAGGAAAAGGGCCAGGGCGAAAAGGGCGCTATGGTTGAAATCGAGGAGCAGTTTGGCTTCCCTGTTTATTCCGTAGTTGACGTTTACGATATTATCGAGTATCTCGAGGAAAAGGAAGAAAACCGCGAGAACGTAGAGAGAATCAAGAAGTATCTTGAGGTATACGGAGCGAAGCGCTAAGTTCGCTTGATTCAAAGCCAAGCTGAGTGCGTTAGCGCTCGGATTTTCGCGGCTTGGAGCCTTATTCCAAGCCGTCGCAAGCGATTTCGAAAATCAAAAAACTATGCAATCCTATTTACAAAGGAAATTTTTAATGAAAAACTTAATTGACATTCTCGACCTTTCGGTTGAGGAAATAGACAAGCTTATCAACACATCTCTCGATATAATCGCTAACCCTTGGAAATACAGCTCGGCTTGCGCCGGTAAAATTCTCGGAGCGCTCTTCTTTGAGCCCTCGACCAGAACCCGTCTTTCCTTCACCTCGGCTATGATGAGCCTTGGCGGAAACGTGCTCGGCTTTGACAATGCGGGCTCGACCTCTACGGCAAAGGGAGAAACGGTTGCAGACACGATAAGAATGGTAAGCGCGTACAGTGACATTATCGCTATGCGTCACCCCAAGGAGGGTGCGCCCATAGTTGCGGCAAAGAATTCTTCCGTTCCGATTATCAACGCGGGTGACGGCGGTCACTTCCACCCCACCCAGACTCTGACCGACCTGCTTATGATAAAGCGCAGATTTGGCAGACTCGATAACCTCGTCTTAGGCGTCTGCGGAGACCTCAAATACGGAAGAACGGTACACTCTCTTATCGCGGCTATGTCAAGATATGAGAACGTAAGCTTCGTCTTTATATCTCCCAAAGAGCTCACCCTTCCCGACTACGTAAAGGAAGAATTCCTTGCAGGTAAAGACTATCGCGAGGTAACCGACCTTGAGGCAGAAATCGGCTCACTCGATATACTCTATATGACGAGAATACAGGGTGAGAGATTTGAGTCTAAGGAAGAATATGAAAGACTAAAGGATATCTATATACTTAATAAGGCAAAGCTTAAGGGAGCGAAGGAAACCCTCTCAATTCTTCATCCACTGCCCCGTGTTAACGAGATTGACGTGGACGTGGACGACGACAAGAGAGCAGACTACTTCCTGCAGGCAGAGGGCGGCAGATACATCAGAATGGCGCTTATCTTAAAGCTCCTGAGCGAAAAGGACGCGCCCGGCAAATACGGAATTGTCGGAGAGCCGAGCGATCACCTCAAATGCAAAAACCGCCACTGCATAACCTGCGAGCGAGGAGTCAAGCCCCTCTTCCGTGACGGCAAGTGCGTCTACTGTGATACCGTTGCTAAAGAAGTGTAATATAATAATAGGAAGAAACCCGACGGAGATACTCTTTCGTCGGGTTCTTTTTTGCAAAAAGGTTACTTAATAAAATTCGTCACATATTCACTTTTTTGAATATTTTGTAGAAATATGCATAAATATTCACTTATGCACAGTCAATATGCACAATTTCGCAAGTGTGATTTATACAAAACAATATAAAAATCCAACAAAATTGAAAAATTTTGCAAAAAACTATTGCATATTTATTCCGAATGTGTTACAATGTGAACATCCAAAAATTAACCCACAACAAAAAACAAACAAAAATCTAAAAACAGAAAAGGAATTAAACACAATGAAAAAGATTATTTCTCTTGTTATGTGCGCAGTTCTTCTGATCACTTGCGCATTCGCACTCACCTCCTGCGGCGCTGAGGAAACCAAGATTGGTCTCCAGAGCGGAACCACCAGTGAAATGTATGCAAAGGCTCTTAACGGCATTGAAGTAAAATCCTTCGACTCATTTGCTCTTGCTGCAACCGATATGAAGAACGGAAACGTTGATTACGTATTCTGTGACAAGACCACCGCAGCTGCTATCTGCGAAGAAATCGACGGACTTAAGATCGTTAACGTTTCTCTTGCTCAGGAGTTCTACGGTATCGCAATTGATAAGAATCAGGCAACTCTCAAGACCGAGATTGATGCAATTCTTGCTAAAAATGCAGCTGCAATAGAGGCTATGGCATCAGCAATCCAGGCAGGCACTTTCAAGGGTGAAGGCGTTGTTTCCGCAACCAAGGATGCTTCCAAGGCTGATAAGCAGCTCGTTCTCGCTACCAACGCTGAGTTCGCTCCCTTCGAGTACGTTGAGAGCAAGGACGGCGTTAAGACCTACTACGGTATCGATATGGAAATCGCAAAGCTTATCGCAACCGAGCTTGATATGGAGCTTGTTATCGAGGATATGAAGTTTGAAACTGTCGTAGGCTCTGTAGGTAACAACGGTGTTGACATCGCAATGTCCGGTCTTACCATCACCGCTGAGCGTGAAGCAGTTGTTAACTTCTCTACCCCCTACTTCACCGAGGACATCGTTGTAGTTTGCAAGGCTGACGACAAGACCTTCGATGCTTGCAAGACCGTTGTTGATATTTTCGCTATCATCTGCAACCCCTCCGAAAAGTAATAACATCTAAAAATAAAAAAGGTAACTTAAAGGCTTAGTTTTTTAGCTAAGCCTTTAAATTGGTTTAATATGAAAGAATTTATAAAGCAGTTTATAACCAACAAGGGTTATATGTCCGTACTCGACGGCCTTGTTAAAACCATAGAAATCGCAGTTATGGGCTTAATTATCGGTATCGTTATCGGTACTCTTATCGGTATAGTAAGAGTTATGCCCAAGTACAAGCGCCTTCCGAGAGTTCTTGATAAGATATGCGTTGTATATCTTGAGCTCTTCCGCGGAACTCCCATAGTCGTTCAGCTTCTTATAGGATACTGGGTTCTTCTGCCTGCTCTCGGTATAACCGTAGACTCGGGTGTGCCCGTAGCAATTATCGTATTCGGTCTCAACAGCGGCGCGTACGTCAGCGAAATTATGAGAGGCGGTATAAACTCGGTTGACGCAGGTCAGCTCGAGGCGGCAAGAGCCGTAGGTCTTCCCTATCCCGTCGCTATGCTAAAGATAGTCGTGCCCCAGGCAGTAAAGAATATACTGCCCACTCTCGGTAATGAATTTATAGTTCTCGTTAAGGAAACGTCTGTAGTAAGCTTCGTTGCCGTAACCGACCTCTATAAGTCCTTCAAGCAGCTCGGTGACCCGACCTACAACTATATAGTTCCTTATCTTATGCTGGCGCTCACCTATCTCGTAATGGTGCTTCTGATTTCTTGGGGTGTAAGGGCGCTCGAAAAGAAGTTCAAAAAGAGCGAAAGATAAAGAAGGGAGAATAACTCAAAATGAACGATATGACAAAAGAAAACTCGGTTATCCTCTCTATAAGAGGACTTGAAAAATCCTTTGGCAACCTTGAGGTACTCAAGGGCATCGACCTTGACGTCAAACACGGTGAGAAAATAGTTCTTCTCGGTCCCTCCGGCTGCGGAAAGTCTACTCTGCTCCGTTGCATTAACTGTATGGAGGACCCGACGGGTGGCTCTATATTCTTCAGAGGTGAGGATATCGCCGATATGAAGGTCGATATAAACAAGCACAGAGAACACATCGGAATGGTTTTCCAGCAGTTCAACCTCTTTAACAACAAGACCGTAATAGAAAATATAATGCTCGCTCCTGTTTACGTAGGACTCCGTGAGCTTCGCAAGAACAAAAAGAAGGGCGAAAACAAGAAAACCAAGGCTGACGTTATCGCTGAGGCAAGAGAGAAAGCTCTCGACCTTCTCAGACGTATAGGTCTTGAGGACAAGGCTGACGTTTATCCTTCCACCCTCTCGGGCGGTCAGAAGCAGAGAGTAGCTATCGTAAGAGCCCTTGCAATGAATCCTGACGTCATTCTCTTTGACGAGCCTACATCAGCGCTCGATCCCGAGATGGTCGGCGAGGTTCTCGACCTTATAAAGAGCCTTGCGGACGCGGGAATGACGATGGTAATCGTAACGCACGAGATGGGCTTTGCGCGTGAGGTCGCAAACCGTATCCTCTTCGTTGACGACGGTAAGATAGCAGAAGAGGGAACTCCCGAGGAGATATTTGAGAACCCGAAGAGCGAAAGACTTAAAACCTTCCTCTCTAAAGTTTTGTAGTATTTTTGTAAAGGAAAGTTTACGATATGCTTAATTTAAAAGGAAAAGATTTTTTAAAGCTTCTTGATTTCTCGGCAGAGGAAATCGGCGGACTTATCGACCTTGCTCTCGAGCTTAAGGCAAAGAAGAAGGCAGGTATCCCCCACAAACTCTGCGAGGGCAAGAATATAGCTCTTATATTTGAAAAGACGAGCACAAGAACACGCTGCGCATTTGAGGTTGCGGGAATGGATCTCGGTATGGGCGTTACCTACCTTGATTCTCAGGGCTCTCAGATAGGCAAGAAGGAAACGATTGCCGACACCGCAAGAGTTCTTGCATCTATGTACGACGGAATTGAGTACCGCGGATACGGTCAGTCTCTTGTAGAGGAGCTTGCAAAGTATTCCAAAGTTCCCGTATGGAACGGACTTACAAACGAATTCCACCCCACGCAGATTCTCGCTGACTTTATGACTATAAAGGAGCATTTCGGATACCTTAAGGGTATCAAGCTCGTTTATATGGGCGATGCTAGATACAATATGGGTAATTCCCTTATGGTCGGAAGCGCAAAGATGGGACTTGACTTCGTTGTCTGCGCTCCCAAGGAGTATTTCCCCGACGCACAGCTCGTTGCAGAGTGCGAGAAAATCGCAAAAGAAAGCGGCGCAACCCTCACCTTTACCGAAAGCGTTGACGAGGGTGTTAAGGACGCTGACGTAATCTACACAGACGTGTGGGTTTCTATGGGCGAGCCTGTAGAGGTATGGCAGGAACGAATTGCGGCTCTCTCCCCCTACGCAGTAACCAAGGAGGTTATGGACAAGGCAGGCGACAAGGCGGTCTTTATGCACTGTCTCCCCTCCTTCCACGACCTTAATACCACCGTAGGCAAGGAAATGGGCGCAAAATTCGGCAGAGAGTATATGGAGGTCTCCGACGAGGTATTCGAAAGCGAGAAATCCATCGTATTCGAAGAGGCTGAAAACCGTATGCACACAATCAAGGCTGTAATGGCAGCGACACTTTGATAAAAAAGCTCTCGCTCTGCGAGGGCTTTTTTATCTCTTTGCGTAGCAAAGAATATAACTTCGGTTCTACCGAAATATCACTCGCCACAGGCAAATATAACGACTGACGTTGTCAGTCATATCGCTCGTCAAAAGAAAAAGCACGCAATTTCTGCGTACTTTTTTGCTTTTAATCCGTTTAATCACATAAGCAGAAGCGCTACCGAGCCCGAAATAATGCCCAGCGCTGCGCCTGCGACAAGGTCTCGGACGAAATGAATGCCGATAAGCGCACGGCAAACGCACATAATAAGCGCAAGAACGGCGAGCGCGATTCCGATAAGAGTACCAACCGCAAAGGAAATAGTCGTTATAACGAGGGCACTGTATGCGTGTCGGGAAGGAAAGGATTTTCCCCTTTTCTTCTTCGGTAAAATTTCAAAAAAATCATAGACTTCGTAGGGGCGGGGAGCGTCAAGCACCTCTCTTGCCGCACTGACAAGAAGGTATCCCGCAAGAGAAGAGGACACAAAAAGGAGCGCCACTCTGTATGCCTCGGCATATATCATTACCGAGATGCAGAATAAAAATGCAAGGACGAAAATAACAGAAATTATATGAGAGGTCAGAGAGAGAGTCCTTGTGATACCTCTTTTTTTATAAACCTTTTTCAGTAGCTTTTCCATACTCTCACCAAGCACGGCAAACCCGAAACTGCCGTCTACCATTTTATTAGGAGCGCCATCCGATGCTCTCCTTTATTAAATTATAGCACAAAAGCCGCCCCTTTTCAAGAGGCGGCAGGTAAATGCCTTTATTTTGAGGTAACGGTTATTACGGAAACTGTCATATCGTCGCGCGAGCGCGAGTTCTTCCCCGCAAGCTCGAGTATTCTCTTCGCATACTCCTCGGCATCTCCGACCTCCTCCTTTGATAAAAAGGACAATAGCCACGCAGCATCGGTAGCGGTGGCGCTGACTCCATCCGACAGCATTATAATACTGTCTCCGCTTCTTACCTCTACTCTTATCTTCTCAGCATCAAGCGTAGGAATAACTCCAAGCGGCGCACTCTCGGAGCGGATACGGAAGATAGATTTTCCTCTCTTGACGTAGGAGGGAGCGGCTCCGCACTTGGTAAAGACCGCTTCACCCGAGAGAAGATTAAAGGAAAAGAGGTCTACCGTAGCGCTCGATTCTGCCTCCCTCTGTCTGAGAAGGCGATTCAGCGATGACAACGATGCGAGTATGCCCACCTCTGCCGAAATCATATCCGAAAGATACGAGGAAACGAAATCAGAAACCCGTCTTGCCTCTCTCCCCGTACCCATACCGTCTGAAATAAGAGAGAAGAAAGCAGCATCGCTATAAAAGAAACGCGAAGAGTCCCCGGACGTCTCTCCCGTAGCGGCGCTCCTTGAATAAGTCGCACAGTCAAGCGTAAAGGCAGGGGCGGCAGATGCGGTAAAAAGCGCCATATCCCCGCGTCTGAAATATTCATAAGAACCAAGCTTGTACCCGAGTGCCTCCTCAAGAGATGCCTTAAGCTCGGGAGAGGTGATAAGTCTGCCGTCAGGGTCAAGTCCTGCGCCCACAACCTTGATTTTTTCCTCTCCGAAAACCTTTATACATCCCTCAGGAAATCCCATACGGCAGAAAACCTCACCTGCCGACTCGGTGAGAATGGGATTTACCGCATCGGAACTATGCTCTGCCTCAAGGCTCTCGCCTATCATTTTTGAAATAGCGGAGTATTCCTCGGCGCCATACCCCCATTTTCTCTTCTCGTAAAGACTTCTCTCATACGCCGCGCACCGCTCCTCTATCTTGTCAAAAACGGCACTTGGAATTGCAAATTCTTCCCTGTCTATATCATAAATCTTCTGCTTTTTATAAAGTTTAGTTGCTATTTTATTTATAATTTCCGAGTTTTCAGGTAAATTCTCCTCGCGGAATACTTCAGTACAAATGCTTCGGTATTCTTCAAAATCCGAGGCAGAATCATAGTCCGCAAGAGCGCCTATTCTGTCCGACGCCGAAAGGAGAGAATTCATAAGAGCACTCACTCGTCCGTCCCTCTTCTCTCTTGAAAGCCAGCTTGCTCCGACCATTTCCTCAGCGTTTTTCATAAGAGACTCGGATATCGCCTCCTCCTTCTCAGTCGGCGCTCTCTTAAGCGCTCTGTAAATCAGAGCCGCTCCGATAAGAAACTCCACCGCTACCGAGAGAAAACCCTTCATTCCGCCGACGTACGCCGACCAACCGAAAAGCGCAGCGCCCGAGCCGACGAGCGCATACCCGATACCGAAGGAATAGAGAAATCCCGAGGCAGTGCCCACAAGAGCAAACCCGGGAGAATAAAGCGCAGAAATACCGAGACTCGATATAAACCCTATCGCCATACCGCGAAAAGCACCAAACCGCTTCGAAATAAAAAGCGTAAGAGCCGAGGAGAAAAGATATGCTCCCGATATTCCGAAATAATCGTACTTCTTAAGTGAAAGAGACAGAAGAAAGCATATTACGGCAAAGCTGAGCTGAAATAAAATTACCTTGACCTCCAGCCTCTCCTTTCTCTTAAGAAAAAGCGTTTTTTCACCAAAAAGAAAATCTTCCGTTCTTATATCTGCAACGAAAAGTCCCGAAAATATGAAAGCAAAAAGAAGCGTAAAGCCTATTCCAAATACACCGAATAGCACCGAGGAAAAGGAAAAACCCGAGAGAAGCATCTCGTATCCCGCTCCCACAAAAGCGCCTATCGTCGCCGCCGAGAGTCTCATTATAAGAGGCTCTGAGAATAGATTTTCCTCTTCCCCGACAGCACCTGAAGAGATTATTATTCTGAGAAAAAGTATAAGGAAAGCAACCGCGGCGTGTATTATCCCCGCCTTTCCCATACTGAGAGAGCCAACCACCGCTCCAATAAGAGCTATCCACACTCTCGACGGAAGAATTGCCACGAGAGCCGAGCCAAGAGGGTAAGAGCCGAATGCCACGTGTCTGCCTGCGAGGAAAAAGGCAACGAGAAACACTCCTATATCGGTCGCGAGAGCTCCCTTCTCACTCCTTCTACGCACAGCCTCGCGCTTTACCGTATCGACAAAGGCGGTAATAATACCCCTCTTCCCTTTCTTTTCTTTATTCATAGAGCGCCCTCCTCAAAAAAGTTATATACCTCTATTCTAAGTATTCGAAGGAGAGAATTACGTCGCTTTTTGCCTTCTCAGTCTTCAAAAAAACCGATATTACCAGAAATTTCTCCTCCACTCGAGATAATGCGTAAGGCTACCGTCGGAATATGCGAAAAATATATCGTGGACAAAACGAATACTTTTCTCTCTTTCGGAGTATAATTTTTTCTCTTTTCTTGAAATCGCGTAATATTTATGCTAAAATATATTAAAAAGCTTTGGGGAGCGGCAAAATGAAGAATGGACTTATTATAATCAATAAGGAGGCCGGTATGTCGAGCCAGGCGGTAGTCAACCGCGTAAAAAGGCTTCTCTGCGTAGACAAGGCGGGACACACGGGCACTCTTGACCCTATGGCAACGGGAGTCCTGCCCGTCCTCGTCGGCAGAGGAGTTAAGGCAAGCGAGTTTCTTCTCACCTCCGATAAGCATTACGGAGCCACCCTGCGCCTCGGTATCGAAACGGACACTGAGGATATCACCGGCACGGTTATATCAAGCTCCGATAAAATCCCCACGGAAGAGGAAAGCCTTGAGGCAATAAATTCCATGATAGGAAAATCTATGCAGATTCCCCCTATGTACTCGGCTATCAAGGTAGGCGGAAAAAAGCTCTATGACCTCGCAAGAGAGGGTAAGACTATCGAGAGAGAAAGCCGCCCTATCGAGATTTTCGAAATTCTGGGAAAGAAAATAAACGAGAGAGAATACGGGATAGACGTAAAGTGCAGTAAGGGAACTTACATACGCACTCTCTGTGCGGATATAGGAAAAAAGCTCGGCTGCGGTGCTACTATGACGAGCCTGTGCCGTATGTCTGCCGCAGGATACCCGATTTCTGCCGCGCACACCTTAAAGGAAATTGAAGACATGGCGGAAAACGAGCGCGAGGCTCTTATTATACCTATGGACAAAATATTCCCCGACATGAAGAATGTAATCCTTCAGCCCTTCTTTTCAAGACTCGCAAGATGCGGTGTTTCACTCTATCAGAAAAAAATAGGGACGGATATACCCGAAGGGGAGATAGTAAAGCTAAGCGACGAAAAGGGCTTTTTCGCTCTCGGTCAGTCAACGGTCGACGACGGGGAAAAAATGATAAAGCCGATAAGACAGTTTGATATTTAGGAGAGTGTATGGATAAAAAAACTATCTTTTCACCCGAGCAAGAAAAGGCGATAAAAACGAGAGACCGCACTCTGCTCGTTTCTGCCGCGGCAGGCTCGGGAAAAACCACGACTCTGACCGAGAGAATTATACGCTCTCTGCTTGACGAGAAAAATCCCGAGAGCATATCCCGTATGCTTATAGTTACCTTTACAAACGCCTCCGTGCTTGACCTTAAGGAAAAGGTATCGAAGGCTCTTACAAAAGCATATCTTGACAACCCCGAAAGCGAAAGACTCAGAGACGAGATTCGTCTGCTTGACAGGGCGAAAATAATGACGATAGACTCCTTCTGCACAGAGCTTATACGCACCAATGCAGAAAGGCTTGGCATCTCCCCGCTCTACCGAATAGCAGATGGGGCGGAGGCTCTTATTCTGGAGCGCTCCGTTATGGAGACTCTTATAGAAGGGGCTTTTTTAGGTGATTTTTCAGAGGAGATTTCCGTCGCCGTCTTTGAGAGTGTGTGCGACGCCCTTACGGGTGTAAAGAATACCGCCTCTCTTGCAGACACGCTTATATCTCTCTATGATAAAACCAAGAGTATGGTCAAGGGAACTGATATTTTCTTTGATTTTGCAAATGATTATTTACAATATGCAGATAAAAAGCTTGAAGAAACACCTTACGGCGAGCATATTATAGCTGAGGTGCGCGCGACGCTTCTGCATTATCCCTCTCTGCTCGAGGGATATACAAAACCTCTGTATGAATCGGGCGACGACCAGCTCATAGCCCAGGCGCACGACCTCGAAGCGATATGCGAGAGACTAAAATCCTTAGCCGCGCTTGATATGTCCTACGAGCAGTCGCAGGAGAAAATAGGCTTGTTTACCTTCCCGAAAGCGCCGTCGGTATCTAATCCTAAGCCCGAGGAGGCAAAGGCTGCAATAAACTACAGACAGGCAATTAAGGACTCTCTTGCCTCTCTCAGTAAAAATCTTCTCTCATACACGAGAGAAGAATGGCAAAGCCTGTTTTCAAAAATGGGAAATGCGGTGAGAGCTCTTGCAGTCTTCCTTGACAAATTCTCAAGCACCTACTTTTCCGAAAAGAAAAAGAGGGGAATTCTCGAGTTTTCCGACGTTGAGCGCCTTGCCTACAACGTGCTCTGGCAGGACGGAAATGTAAGCGAGGTAGCGCTTGAATACAGAGACCTTTTCACATCGGTTTACATCGACGAATATCAGGATGTAAACGAAATTCAGAATAAAATTTTCGAGGCTGTGTCTCCCGAGAAAAAGAGATTTATGGTTGGCGATATTAAGCAATCTATATACGGATTCAGAAGCGCACGCCCCGAAATTTTTGCACAAATGAAAAAGACCTTTCCGCCTCTCTCCGAGGATAGCTACACCGAAACTGCAAGTATTTTCATGTCCGAAAACTACCGCTGTGACGAGGGAATAGTCGACTTTGTAAACGGTGTATTCGACAGACTTTTCGGAGCGGTGGCTGACAGTATCGGTTTCGTGCCCGAGGACAGACTTATCTATAAGAAAAAATACGACTTTACTCCCGAATACGAAAAGGCCGAAATATGCATTATCGAGGACGGTGCGGATACGGGCGCTGACTCCGAAGAGGGCGACAGTGAATACGAAGCATCTCCCATATCTGAGGCGGAGCTTGTCGCAGATAAAATAAAGGAGCTTATCGAAAAAGGAAAGAGGCGGGACGGCTCACCCATTACCCCCTCTGACATAGCAATAATAATGAGAAGAAAAAAGCATTTCGCTCTCTACAGAGATGCCCTTCTCAAAAGAGGAATACGTGCAGAGGCTCCCGAGGATAAGGACTTCTTCTTAAATAAAGAAATCCTTCTCACCCTCTCTCTTCTCAACTCTATCGACAACCCGAGAAGAGATATTTACCTTGCGGCGCTTATGTCCTCTCCACTATATTCATTCACCCCTGACGAAATCTTTATTATGAGACGCGAGGGGGGTGGCGAGACTCTTTACGACTCGCTTATAAGCTACGGAGAAAATCACCCCGAGTATGAAAAGCTCAAGGCGTTCCTCGAGGCGCTCTCACACTTCCGACTTCTCTGCGAGGGTATGAGCGTGGATACGCTGCTCGTCCGTCTCTACAGAGAAACTGGACTTCTTGCCCTTGCATCAAAGCAGGGGGGCAGCGAAAACCTTTACAAGCTCTATAGCTACGCAAGAAAATTCGAGGGCTCACAGTACAAGGGACTTTATAATTTCATAACCTTCA
Organism: Eubacteriales bacterium; assembly: GCA_045646755.1. Taxonomy (GTDB): domain Bacteria; phylum Bacillota; class Clostridia; order Oscillospirales; family CAG-272; genus UBA1740. The sequence goes on from JAZRLJ010000109.1 coordinate 15,622, forward strand.
TAAACAACCTCATCGAAAGAGGAGCAGAGATAGACAAGAACGAATCGAGTGAAAAAGAAGAGGGCTCGGTTTCAATAGGCACTATCCACTCATCAAAGGGACTTGAGTATCCCGTCCTCTTCGTCTCGGAGACCGCATCTCTTCTGAGCAACCTCGACAAAAACAATAAAATCGCATTTGCAGAGGACTTCGGAATTGCGTTTTCTCTGAGAGCGCCTCTCGGTCTTGCTCTTGTGGAAAATCCCGTCCAAAAGGTTATATTTAACTATATGGACAAGAAATTCTACGAGGAGTCTATAAGACTTCTCTACGTTGCTCTCACGCGAGCAAAGGAAAAGCTGTTTATCACAGGAAAAATAAAGGGTACGGCAGAGGCTTACCTCTCAAAAATGAAGACTCTCACCCCTGCTCTCTCCTCTTATTCTATCAAAAAAATGAAGTCTTACCTGGATATGATATGCGCCTCGGGTGCTGACGCGAGCATATCAGTCTATAGCGTTACCGGAGAGACAGAAAACGAAAGACTGGAAATCAAAAGCGAGGAAAAATACTGCGAGGAAGAAATAGAAGCTCTTGCAAAAACGCTGAGTGAAAGATTTTCCTTCGTATATCCCGACGGGCATCTTACCGAAATGCCCGAGAAAATGTCCGTATCCCGTCTTTACCCAACGGTGCTTGACGGAACTGAAGCGGACGGTGAGGACGTCTTTGACGAAAGAAAAGAAAAAAGCGAGCCTATCCCCGAATTTATCACTCCCGACAGACAACGCGAGAGCGCAAAGCGAGGTATCGCTACGCATAACTTTATGCAGTTCTTTGATATTGAAAATCTCAAAAATAACGGTACTGACGCAGAGCTACAAAGACTAAAGGAAAAGGGATTTCTCTCCGAGAAATCTGCAACGCTCGTCAGACGCGAGGAGCTTATGCTTTTCGCCGAGTCGGAGCTCTTCGGTGCTATGCAGAGCGCGAAGAAGCTCTACAGAGAATTCCGCTTCAATACAAGACTCCCCGCTTCTCTCTTCACCGGAGACGAGGAGAAAAAGAAGAAATACGAGGGACATTACGTTTTCGTGCAGGGCGTTATAGACTGCCTTATAGAAAACTCCGACGGCTCTCTCCGTCTTATCGACTACAAGACGGACAGGCTTACGAAAGAGGAGCTTGCGGACGAGAGTCTTGCGACTAAGAAGCTCTCCACCTCCCACGCTCTCCAGCTTTCCTACTATGCTCTCGCCGTAGAAAAAATCTTCGGCAAAAAGCCCGAAAGAGTCGAGGTCTACTCTCTGCCTCTCGGAAAAACCGTTTCTATTTAAAACCAAAACTTGAGTTTTGGATTTAGACTTAATAAAATTTAAAAGGAGCAAGAAATGAAAAAGCTTATATGTTTCCTTCTTTTAATCTGTGCGCTCACACTTGCGCTCTCCTCCTGTGACTTCGACCTCGGTCTTATGCCGTCTATTGAAATAAGCGAGGACGGATACTGGGTAATCAACGGCGAGAAAACCGACGTCAAGGCCGAGGGTGAAAAGGGAGAAAAGGGCGACAAGGGCGACAACGGAAAAGATGCGGTCGGTACCCCAAGCAAGCCGACAACCTTCACCGTAACCTTTGACACTCAGTGCAGCCTTGAAATCCCAAGCCAAGAGGTTGCGTGCGGTATGAAAGCAACAGAACCCACTGTGCCCAAAAGAAGCGGATATAAATTCGAGGGTTGGTTCGTTGGTGACGAAAAATGGAGCTTTATAGGTTATTCCGTAACTGAAAATATTACGCTTACTGCAAAGTGGACAATAGACACTGCCGGTGATGTATATGAAGGTACTCGTCCCGTTCCGTTGCCCAATTCATAAAGGTAAAACAAAAGCGCGATTAAAATAAAAAAGGCGATAATCTTACCAAGAGGGTTTGATTATTGCCTTTTTGTATATGTTTATTTACATTTTCTTTATTTATCAAAGATTTTCTTAAAGAAATTGTTTTTCTTTCCCGTATTTTTCTCACCGAGAGTTGCCGCAAAGGACTGAAGAAGCTTCTTCTGCTCTGCGGTAAGATTCTTAGGAGTTTCAACGGTTACAGTTATGATAAGGTCTCCACGGCGCTTGGTGTTTACGCTGGGTATTCCCTTGCCCTTCATAGTGAAGCTCGTACCCGTCTGAGTGCCCTCGGGAATCTGATACTTTTCAGTACCGCCGCCGAGAACGGGAATATCTATTTCTGCACCGAGAGCCGCCTCGGAGAATGAAATCGGAATCTCGCAGTAGATATTAGAACCGTCTCTCTGGAATACCTTATCCTCTTTGACTCTGACCTCGATTATAAGGTCTCCTGCCGCGCCGCCGTTTCTGCCTGCAGAGCCCTGACCGCGAAGAATTATTCTCTGCATTGAGTCGATACCTGCGGGAATCTTAACCTCAAGCTTCTTATTTATTTTCACAAAACCCTTGCCGTTACAGTTCTTGCAGGGGTTCTTGATTATCTTACCCGTGCCGCGACATTCCTGACAAGCTCTCTGAGTCTGCATATATCCGAGCATTGTCTGCTGCTGTACCGTAACTCTTCCCGTACCGTGACAGGTCTGGCAGGATTCTGCCTTTGTGCCCTTCTCTGCACCACTGCCCGAGCAATCGGAGCAAGCCTCGACTCTCTGGAAGGAAACCTCCTTCTTACAGCCGAATACCGCCTCCTCGAAGCTTATGGTAATTCTCGTAGCTACGTCCTCGCCGTCCTGAGGCATATTCGCTCTTGAACGTGACGAGCCGCCTCCTCCAAAGAAAGAGGAGAATATATCGCCAAAATCGAAGTCAGCACCAAATCCACCGCCAAATCCGCCAAAGCCCGAGCCGCCTCCCATAGACGGGTCAAACGCAGCGTGACCGTACTGGTCGTATTTATGACGCTTTTCCGAGTCGGAAAGAACCTCGTACGCTTCGTTTACCTCCTTGAACTTAACCTCAGCTTCCTTATCGCCGGGGTTCATATCGGGGTGGTATTTCTTAGCGAGAACGCGGTACGCCTTTTTTATTTCGTCAGAGGTTGCCTGCTTTGATACGCCAAGCACCTCGTAATAATCACGTTTATCTGCCATTAGTATAAGTCCTTTTTAGGCAAGAGAGGAAATTCCCTCTCTTGCCTATCTCGTTGTTTCGTTAGTTTTTAATTAGTTTTGATTAGGTCTTATCCTCAAAGTCAGCGCCGTATACGTTGCCGTCGTCTGCCTGCTCGGGACCCTGGCCCTGAGCCTGCTGCTGAGCGTAAAGCTTCTCAGCGATAGGATAGAATGCCTTCTGAAGAGCATCGGTATCAGCCTTGATAGCCTCGATATCGCCACCCTTAAGAGTTTCCTTAAGCTTCTCGATTGCTGCGTTTACGGGAGCCTTGTCTTCGTCGGTTATCTTGTCGCCAAGATCAGCCATAGATTTCTCGGTCTGGAATATCATATTCTCAGCCATATTCTTGGTCTCAACAGCTTCCTTAGCCTTCTTATCCTCTTCAGCAAACTTCTCAGCCTCGCGAACTGCCTTGTCAATATCTTCCTTAGACATATTGGTAGAGGACTGAATGGTTATGTGCTGCTCCTTGCCTGTACCCTTGTCGCAAGCGGTTACGTTTACGATACCGTTAGCGTCGATGTCGAAGGTAACCTCAATCTGAGGAACTCCTCTGGGAGCTGCGGGGATACCGTCAAGAACGAAGGTGCCGAGAGTGGTGTTTCCTGCTGCCATCTCACGCTCACCCTGAAGAACGTGAATCTGAACTGAGGTCTGACCGTCAGCAGCGGTAGAGAATACCTGGCTCTTCTTGGTAGGAATGGTAGTATTTCTTTCAATAATCTTAGTGCATACGCCGCCGAGAGTCTCGATACCGAGAGAAAGGGGAGTTACATCGAGAAGAAGAACGTCCTTTACGTCGCCGCCAAGAACACCGCCCTGAATTGCAGCGCCTATAGCTACGCACTCGTCGGGGTTGATTCCCTTGAAGGGCTCTTTGCCCATGAACTTCTTAACAGCTTCCTGAACTGCGGGAATTCTGGTAGAACCACCAACGAGAAGAACCTTGGAAACCTCGCTCGCGGAGAGTCCGGAGTCGGTAAGTACCTTCTTAGTGGGTACCATAGTTGCTTCAACGAGGTCTCGGGTGAGCTCGTCGAACTTCGCTCTGGTGAGAGTAGCCTCAAAGTGCTTGGGGCCGGTTGCATCTGCAGTAATGAAGGGAAGAGAGATGTTAGAGGACATAACGCCGGAGAGCTCAATCTTTGCCTTCTCAGCTGCGTCCTTAAGTCTCTGGTGAGCCATCTTGTCAAGGCGAAGGTCGATGCCGCCGTTCTCCTTAGCAAAGGTCTCAGCCATCCAGTTAACTATTCTCTCGTCGAAGTCGTCACCGCCGAGACGGTTGTTACCTGCGGTTGCAAGAACCTCGAAAACTCCGTCGGAGATATCGAGAAGAGATACGTCAAAGGTACCGCCGCCAAGGTCGAATACCATAATCTTCTGAGACTCTTCCTTATCCATACCGTATGCAAGAGCTGCCGCGGTAGGCTCGTTTATAATTCTCTTTACCTCAAGACCTGCAATCTTACCTGCATCCTTGGTTGCCTGACGCTGAGCGTCGGTGAAGTATGCGGGAACAGTGATAACCGCATCGGTAACGGTAGCTCCGAGATAAGCCTCAGCGTCAGCCTTAAGCTTCTGAAGAATCATTGCCGAAATTTCCTGGGGAGTGAACTTCTTGTCGTCGATAGAAACCTTAACGTCAAGTCCCATATCTCTCTTGATAGAGCTGATGGTCTTGTCGGGGTTGGTAACCGCCTGACGCTTTGCAACCTGACCTACAAGTCTCTCTCCGTCCTTAGTGAAAGCAACTACCGAGGGGGTAGTTCTCGCTCCTTCGGGGTTGGTTATAACGATGGGCTCGCCGCCCTCGAAAACTGCTACGCACGAGTTAGTCGTACCAAGGTCTATACCTATAATCTTTCCCATAATAATTAAATCCTCCGTATATTTGTAAATATTTGTTTATATTTTTGTTAATTTGCCGTTTTTACCATCGCAAAACGGATTATTTTGTTGCCCTTCTTATAGCCCTTCTGAAAAACGTCGGAAATCTCTCCCTCGCCAAGCTCTGCATTTTCCTCATGCATTACGGCGTTGTGAAGATTGGGGTCGAATTTCTCACCCTTTGCTCCAAAGCTCTCAATTCCAAGTTTTGAGAAAACCGCCTCAACCGACTTGGATATCATCACGATTCCGTCACCGACGGAGCTGTCAGCGGTGTATGCCGCCGCTCTCTCAAGGTTATCTATTATAGGTAAAAGCTCCGCAACCGTATCCGCCATAGCGTTCTCGTAGGTCGCATCCTTTTCCTCTCTTGAGCGTCTGCGGAAGTTATCGTATTCAGCGGCAAGACGAAGATACTTATCGTCCTTTTCGCGAGCCTGCGCTTCAAGCTCCTCTATCTTCTTCAGCAGCTCTTTTTCCTTGCCCTTAGGCTTCTTTTCCTTAGGCTCTTCAGCCTTCCCTGCCTCGGGCTCTTCTGTGATATTTTCGTTCTTGATTTCTTCCATTATTAATTCCCTTTCGGATCTTCGTTGCCCTCGGGCAGAGCTCCGAAGGTATTATCTATTGCGAGCGCAAGCTGATTTATCATTCCTATTACTCTCGAATAGTTCATTCTCTTAGGACCTATAACGCCTATTGCAAGCTTCTTGCCGCCGACGTTGACGTTCTTATAAATAAGAGTCGTATCTCTCATAGCGTCGTCACCGTCTCTGCCGATATAGACGTTTATTCCGTCATCGGTCGCCTCGCGTGAACTTATAACGTCAAGGAGTCTGTCCTTTTCCTCAAGCACACCCATAAGGTCTCTTAGCTTCGATACGTCCGAATACTCGGGATACTGAAGAAGCTTAGTAACGCCGTCGAGCTTTACGTCTGCCGTATCAAGCTCGTTCATGGTCTCGTATATCGCCTTTATGGTAGGATGCACCATAGCACCCGCCGCTCCCATAATGCTCTCGAGCTTAACGATTATCGGCATCGTTATTCCGTCAGATGCTGTGTTTGCAAGGTAGATGTTGAGAGCCTCGGTAAATTTCATAAGGTCTTCCTTCGTTATCGAGAAGGAAAGGTGTATAGGCTTAGTTTTTACTATATCTCCCTTGAAGAGCATTACCACAAGGAAATCTTTCTGTGAAAGATAAACCGAATCAAACTTGGATATTCTGACCTGTCCTGAGCCTGATTTAAACGCAATGCCCGTATAGTCGGTAAATGAAGCCGCAAGTCTTGACGCCGCCTCAAGTATTTCGTCCATCTCGGTAAGCTTATACTTAAGCCTCTCGTTTATCTCTTCAATCTCGGACTTGGTAGCCGTATACTGTCTGGAAAGAGAGTCAACGTAAAATCTATATCCAAGCTCAGTGGGAACTCTTCCTGCCGAGGTATGAGGCTGAGCAAGGTATCCCATCTCGGTAAGCTCTGCCATCTCGTTTCTTATCGTCGCAGACGAGCAGGTTATCATAGCGTCCTGAGAGATGTATTTAGAGCCTACGGGCTCACCGTGATTTATGTGAGCGTCCACTATCGCCTTGAGTATGCGCATCTTTCGCGGAGTAAGCCTTGAGTCTTCCAAGCATTTCACCCCTTTTTCGTCATTTTTTAGCACTTGTCGTGTCTGAGTGCTAACAGAACCACTAATAATATAATCTATTTTCGCCATTGTGTCAAGTATTTAGACCTAATTTATTATGAATTTTTTGTTAACATTTAGCTTTCTTGCCCTTTAAGTGCTAAAATTGACTTAACTCTCTGTTTTTGGGTATAATCAGCGTGAATTATTTATATTCATTCTATTGACTTTAAATAAAAAGTATTATATAATATATCCGTATAGTTTTGCCGTCTTATAAGGAAAAGTCGGGTTGCTTTTTCTTTTTTTCGGTGAGGTATATTAAAAAATTTTATTCACACACGATATAGGTTACTTTAGTAAAACGTATCAGAAGGAGGTGTAATATGCCAGATATTGGAATAGGTATCGCAATCGGCGCAGCAGCAGGCGTACTCGTTGGTATCGTAGTCGGTTTCCTCGTAAGAAGAGCATCGGCTGAGAAGAAGGTTGGCTCTGCAGAGCAGCAGGCTCGCCGCATACTTGAGGACGCTATCAAGAGCGCCGAGAGCGCTAAAAAGGAGTCCATTATTTCCGCCAAGGAAGAAATCTTCCAGATGAAGAAAGAGGCGGATTTCGACGTAAAGGAACGCAGAAAAGAGGTTTCGAGACTTGAGAGACGCGTAACCCAGAAGGAAGAATCTCTGGACGCAAAGCTCGAGGGACTTGAAAGGAAAGAAGCCGCTCTTATGGAGAAGCATCAGGAGGCGGACAACCTCAAGGCAAAGGTTGCCGAGTCGCTTGAGCAGCAGATGAGAGTGCTTGAAAAGCTCGCAGGAATTTCCAGAGAGGAAGCAAAGGTTGAGATGGTAAAGCGTCTTGACAGCGAGATGGAGCACGAGACGGCTATGAAAATTGCCGAGTACGAGGAAAAATTCAAGGACGAGGCAGACATGCGCGCCAAGGATATTCTCTCTCTCGCAATTCAGCGCTGTGCAGCTGACCACGTAAGCGAGGTTGCTATCTCAGTCGTACAGATTCCGTCCGACGAAATGAAGGGCAGAATCATAGGCCGCGAGGGAAGAAACATCAGAACTATCGAAAATCTCACGGGAGTGGAGCTTATCATAGACGATACCCCCGACGTTATCACCGTATCGGGATTTGACCCCATAAGACGTGAAATCGCAAGACTCGCTCTTGAAAAGCTTGTCAGCGACGGAAGAATTCACCCTGCAAGAATTGAAGAAATGGTTGAGAAGGCTCGCCGCGACGTCGACGGAGCTGTCAAGCAGGCAGGTGAAAAGGCAGTATTTGAAACGGGTGTTCACGGACTTCACCCCGAGCTTATTAAGCTTCTCGGTAAATTGAAGTACCGTACCTCATTCGGTCAGAATGCTCTCCGCCACTCTATCGAGGTTTCTATGCTCGCAGGCGTTATCGCAGACGAGATGGGCGCTGACGTAACTATGGCTCGCAGAGCCGGACTTCTTCACGATATCGGTAAGGCGGTTACCGCAGAGGCTGAGGGCTCTCACATTCAGCTCGGCGTTGAAATCGCAAATAAGTATCGCGAAAACAAGGAAATCGTACATGCAATTGAGTCTCACCATAACGACGTTGAGGCTAAGTCTATACTCGACTTTATCATTCAGGCAGCAGACGCTCTCAGTGCGGCAAGACCCGGTGCGCGCAGAGAGGATGTTGAAAACTACATCAAGAGACTTCAGAAGCTCGAAGAGGTTGCAGGTGATTTCGAGGGTGACGAAAAGACCTTCGCTATCCAGGCGGGCAGAGA
>JAZRLJ010000110.1:0-6952 GCA_045646755.1 Eubacteriales bacterium
CATAAGACTTTCTGCGAGCGGAGCAAAAAATCGAGTAGACTTCTGTGTGCATATTTCTCTAAGCTCTGCAATGCCGGATAAAGAAAAAATATGCAGCTCGGTATTTTTCTTCAAAAACTGCGGCTGAAGCATTGCGGGAACTGCTGTAATATCGAACATAGCCGTAACTCTTCGGTAATTACCCCCTTTTTTCGCAGTAACGGTATGGTATAAGAGGGGAGCTATAATTACCGCTTGATTTTCCCTTAGGTGATAGCTTCTGCCCTCAAGCATTATGCTTATATCTCCTTCTGCAACCGCTATCATTTCATATCTTTCGTGGCAGTGTTTTTCCCATAAAACCGTATTTTCAATTTCATCTTCTTTATACTGAAACTCAAAATTATCGGTTTGAAAATTATATTCCATTGGAAACTCCATCAATTTTTCTTATATTTTACAGCATTTTTGCAAGAAAAGCAATATGTTATGCAAAAAAAGATATATAAATTACCTTTTTAATGCGATATAATAAAATTAAATAAAGGAGGATTGTACATTGGAAAGACTAATAGACAAAAGCATATTCGTTAGAAAAAAAGAAATTCCAAACCGTGTCGTATTTCAACCTATGGAGGGGTGCGATTGCAATGAGGACGGCAGTCCAAGCGAGCTTACCTATCAGAAATACATAAATGCGGCTAAAAGCGGAGCAGGTCTCGTTTGGTTTGAAGCAAATGCTGTTTGCCCCGAGGGAAGAACCACCCCTCGTCAAATGATGCTTACAAAGGAAAATATAGCCTGCTTTAAGCAAATGCTGAGCGAAATGAGAGAGATTGCTAAAGCTGATTTCGGTATTTCTCCCGTGTTCATATTACAGCTTACTCATTCGGGAAGGCAAAGCATTAAGCCTATGATTGCTTACCGCCACCCGATTTACGAGGAGAAAAGACCCGTTACAGATGAAAACATAGTATCAGACGAATATCTTGATACCCTCGCGGAAAAATATGCGGCATCGGCTCTTTTGGCGATTGAAGCAGGCTTTGACGGAGTTGACGTAAAATCCTGTCACGGATATCTATTCCAAGAGCTTTTATCCTCGTTTACCCGTTCCGGAAAATACGGCGGAAGCTTTGAAAACAGAACTAGACTCTACCTTGATTGTATTCGTGAGGTTCGCAAGGTAATATCCGAGAATGTTCTCTTAACTACACGTCTTAGCGTATCGGATATGGTTCCGAAGCCTTACGGATTTGGAACCGACGAGGAAAACAACCTCGACCTTCAAGAGCCTGATTTGCTTGTTGAAAAGCTTATAGAAGAGGGCATTCAGATTTTGAACGTTACTATCGGAAATCCTTACTATAATCCGCACGTAAACAGACCATATCGTGTAGGTGCTTACGTACCACCCGAAACGGCAGAAGTGGGACTCGAACGCTTCGTAACTGTTGAATCGCATATCAAAAATAAATTCCCAAGTCTTGTGGTGGTCGGCTCAGGTCTGTCATACTACAGAGAGGATTTGATGGAGCAGTCCGAGCGTCAGCTTAAAGACGGTGTTTGCGATCTCGTAGGATATGGCAGACTTACACTTGCTTACCCTATGTTCTATAAGGATTATCTTAACGGAGCATTCGATGCGAAAAAATGTTGCGTTGCCTGCTCAAAATGCACGGCTCTTATGAGAAATAAAAAGGTATCCGGCTGTGCTGTATTTAATGATTATTATAAACAACTTTATAAGGAGATAAAGTAATGAACGTTGCAATTGTTACAGGTTTTGCCGGAGGAATAGGAAAGGCTAGTGCTTTGATGCTTGCAAAAAAAGGCTACAAAATTATAGGTATGGTAAATCTCAACTATCCGGACCTTTCTGAATTCGAGGGACTTGACGTTACGCTTGTTCAAGGCGACCTATCCTCCGCAGAGGATAGAGCTAATCTTGTGAACGTTGCGGCTTCGTACGGACGAATTTCGGTTCTCGTTAACGTAGCCGGTGTAGCTCCCAGAGTTCGCAGAGATATTCTTGAAATTACAGAGGAAAGCTACGATTTCGTTATGGGTATCAATACTAAGGGAACTATGTTCTTGACTCAGGCTGTTGCAAATTATATGGTTGCACAGGAAGCAATTGACGGAATAAGAGGAATGATAGTTAATATCTCCTCCTGCTCGGCATATACCAGCTCGACGAGTCGTGGAGAGTACTGTATATCAAAGGCGGGAGTAAGCATGATTACAAAGCTTTTCGCAGACCGTCTTGCAAAAGAGGGAATTCTCGTCAACGAGATTTGCCCCGGTATAATCGCTACCGGTATGACTGCGGCAGTTAAAGAAAAGTATGACAGACTCATTGAGGGCGGTCTTGTTCCTATGGCACGTTGGGGAACACCCGATGACGTAGCGAAGGCAGTGGTTGCATTTTGTGATGGAACTCTCGGATATACTACGGGAATGTCACTTATCGTAGACGGAGGAATGCACATTAGAAGTCTATGAAAAATACATACAATACACTGATAATAGGAACCGGCTGTGCCGGATATAACGCAGCAGATAGGCTTTATACGTTTGGTGTAAAGGATATAGCCGTAGTAACAGAAGGCAGAATGATGGGAACGTCGAGAAATACGGGAAGCGATAAGCAGACCTATTATAAGCTGTCCCTTTGCGGTAGTGACGGTGACAGTGTAAGAGAGATGGCTGACACCCTCTATTCCGGCGGCGGAGTAATGGGTGAGCACGCTCTTTGCGAGGCGGCTTATTCCGTACGTTGCTTTATGCACCTCGTAGAGCTTGGAGTTCCTTTCCCGACTAACGAATTCGGAGAGTATGCAGGCTATAAGACCGACCACGACCCTCGTACCAGAGCTACCTGCTGCGGTCCTCTTACGTCAAAATATATGACCGAAGCTCTTGAACGCTCTGTAATGGATAAGGGAATAGAGATTATAGACTGTCAGCGTGTAATAAAAATTCTCACCGAGAACGGCAAGGTTACCGGAGTTGCCTGTGCATCGGTCGTTACGGGTGAAATCACGGTTATAGCCTGCCAAAACGTTATTCTTTGTACCGGAGGTCCTGCGGGAATATATCTTAATACCGTTTATCCCAAGAGTCAGCACGGTGCTACGGGACTTGCTATTGAAGCGGGAGCTTCGCTTTCCAATATGGAGGAATGGCAGTACGGTATTGCCAGCACGGAATTCCGTTGGAATCTTTCAGGCACGTATCAGCAGGTGTTGCCGAGATACGTTTCGTTAGGACATGACGGAGAGGAGAGGGAATTTCTCTACGAGGCACTCGGTGCCGATTCCCTTAACCAGATATTCCTTAAGGGCTATCAGTGGCCCTTTGATACTCGCAAGACCGAGGGCTCGTCTAAGGTTGATTTGATAGTAGCTGAAGAAATTAAAAAGGGCAACAAAGTATATCTTGACTTTATGAGAAACCCTAAGGGACTTGAAAACGGATTTGAAGGTCTTTCATCGGAGGCTTATGATTATTTGAAGCGTTCGGGTGCTTTGTTCGGAACGCCTATTGAGCGTCTTGAAAAAATGAACAAGGGTGCAATTGAGCTTTATGCAGCCAACGGGATTGACCTTTATGACGAAAAGCTTGAAATTGCCGTATGTGCTCAGCACTGTAACGGCGGTGTAACGGTTGACGGCAATTGGCAAACCGAGGTCGAGGGTCTTTACGTGGCAGGTGAGGCTGCGGGTACGTTCGGTGTTTACCGTCCCGGCGGAAGTGCACTCAACTCAACGCAGGTTGGCGGCATCCGTGCGGCAGAGCATATCGCATCAAAGCCTGATTCGGCTATTGTTATGCCTGAATATACGTTGCCCGATATTAAATGCGGAAAATCAAATATTAACGCACTTCGCCGTGATTTGCAGGGCGAGATGAGCAGAGTTGCAGATTTCGACAGAAGAACCGATGCAATGAAAGCTCTGTTCGATAAGGTTTGCAAAATTTGCGACGAGTTCTTTGACGTGGCTGTAATCAGCGACAAGACTCAAATATCCGAGCTGTTTAAGCTTTACGATATGGTTTTGACTCAGCGTTCTGCACTGTCTGCTATGATTTCTTCGGGTGAAGAGCTTGGAACTCACGGTGCAGCGTTGGTTGACAGAAAGGCATCTAAGTCAAATGCCGAAATGAGAAAAACGAGAACTATAACGAAAGGCTCGGCATCTACAATAGAAGCCATATCTCCTATGCCTGACCCTGAATTGTGGTTTGAAACCTTATTGGCAAGGCAAAAAAAGCAAACTTGATAATAAGTGAGTAATAAAATAGGGGCTGAGTCAAATGCTTATAATTAAGCGAATGGCTCAGCCTTTTTGCTATGAAATTTTGCTACTAAAGCAAAATACAAAAGAAAAAGCCTCGAATTGAGGCGAAAAAGAGTATGACGAAAAGAGGATCGGCGAAATCCTCGTTTTTGAGATTTATACAATTCCGCGGAGAATTGGTTTAAGAGGCGTTCAGAGCGAACAAATCCAAGCCAATTCTTCCTTTTTTCGTGCGATTGCAAAGTTTTTCAATATTTAGTGCAAAAGCGAGAAGGAAAAATTGGGTTTCTATGTTCTTCTTTCCGCGAGTTAAAAAACGTCTGAATCCGTAGTCCTCTTTAAGTACGCCAAATACACCTTCTACCTGTATAGATCTGTTCATTCGAAGAAGTGTTCCTTCGTCGCTTGTCAGAGCTTCAAGTGTTTTTGGTCTGTGTTCAAGAATTACTTGGTTTACCTTAACCGTTCTGTAGCCTTTTTTAGATTTGTGGCATTTATCTCTATGAGGGCATCTTCCGCATTTGTCGTTGCTGTAATATTTGGTTGAGATCGTATAGCCGTTTTCTGTAGTCTTTTGGGTTTCACTTCTGAATTTAAGCTTTCTTCCACCCGGGCAAGTATACCCGTCACGCTTTGCATCGTAAGGCATATTCTCGATGGTATACGGATTAGCCTTGTAGCTTCTTTTCTTGCTTATCTCGTAATTCTGTGGTTTAATGAAACAATTTTGTCCATTCTCTTCAAGGTACAGATAATTCTCGCTGCTTTCGTATCCCGAATCCGCTATTATGTTCTCAAATTTTCTGTTAGTCTGTTTTCTTATCCTGTTTAGAAAAGGAATTAAAGTATTTACGTCGGTTCTGTTAGAGAACGAACCAACCCCTACAATATATTCACTCTCTACACCTATCTGTATATTGTATCCCGGTTTAAGCTGACCGTTACGCATATAATCCTCCTTCATATGCATAAAAGTTGCGTCTGTATCCGTTTTTGAAAAACTTCTTCTGTTACCGAATTTTCCGAGATTTGAGCAGTATTCTGCCTTTTTGTCTATGTATTCCTTTAAAATCTCAATATCTCTTTGCAGTTGTGTTTTGTGTTTTCCTTTACCAACAGCGAAAACAAGATTAAGCCATTGTGCTTGTCTTAAGAGGTGTTCGTAGCATTCTTCAAGGGATATATCTTCGCGAAAGCCGTATCTTTCAGCAAGTACAACCAATGCATTGGATATTTTCTTTTCAAGCTTTGTAAGGTTCTTTTCTACAACGCTTTTCCAAACAAACGTATATTTGTTTGCATAAGCTTCTATCTTTGTGCCGTCAACGAATAGGTTCTTGTATTTTATCTCTCCCATTTCGTAAAGTTTTTCTACGAATTGGTAAAACAATCCTTCTATGGCTTCTGCAAGATGTCCTCTTTGAAATCTTGTTATTGTTGAGTCGCTGGGAGCAGGTTCACCGTTTAAAAGCCACATAAAACGGATGTCCGTTTTGCACGAACCTTCTATTTCTCTTGATGAAAATTTGCGGTTCATATATGCGAATACAAGTATCTCAAACATTGTGATGGGACTTACTTTTCTCCAACTGCGAAGATACGTATTGAATAATTTTGTGTAGTCCAAACTCTCGCATATTTCTGCTACTTTGAAGACAAAATCTCCCTCGGGAATACAAATTCCTAAATCTAATGGCAAAACTACTTGATTTTTTTCTCTCATTGTTGTATAATTACCTCGTTGCTTTGTGTGTGGTTTTTTGTGGTAATTAAATTATACAACAAAGCAAGCGGATGCTCAATACCTTTCGGTAAAGAACATCCGCTTTTTTCTTTTTTAGAGCTAAGTTAATGACTCAGCCTCTTCTATTTGGATACCTCTAAAGGAAGGCTTTTTATTTCTTCAAATCCTCTTTGCGAAAAGCATTATCGTTCAGTGTAAAGTATAAAGAAATCTTGATAATTTTATTTATCCAATCGTCGTTATGCTCAATGCTCGGGCGGTATAAATCCATAACCTCCTGCTCGAAAAAGTAATCCTTTCCGTACTTCCTTGCTTCAAGGTCGCTTAGAAAATCGGAAATATCCTCTGCTTCCTCTCGGGTGATTGGCTGGTTGTTTTTTATCGTGTGCTTTATCTGAATTTCCCTTACCGCCCTGAAAACCTCTTCGTTATTATTGCTGTTCAAAACCTCGGGATTTGCTTTCAGATATATCAAAATCTTTCCGGATATTTGTCGGTAAGAACGGCTTATCCTGCGGCGTAATGCTTCATTACTTATCTGCATCTTGTTCTATTTCGCAATATTCGATAGCATATTCAAGCAGTATGCCAATCAATTCGTTCCTTGTTCGATTGCTTTCCTCGGATAGCCGATTTAGCTTTTCAACCGTTTCATCCTTTATCCTTATAGAAAAGGTTTTATATCCGTCTTCACCCTTTAATGCTTTCCTATTAATGACAAGCTTATCCCTCATTTTTACACTCCGAAAATATTTGTCATTAATAGTATATAATGGTAAAAAACAAAAATATATGTTGTAATTTATGTGATTTTTTATAACATTGCGGGAAATCAGCGAAACTGAATAATAAAACAAAGGCGACCCTCATAGGGTAATATCCTTAGCGGAGAATTCAAAAATACCGCTAAGTGCGAGCATCGCAT
>JAZRLJ010000111.1:0-10957 GCA_045646755.1 Eubacteriales bacterium
CCCTATTTCTGCTATGCAGCTATCCTTATGGCAGGTCTTGACGGTATAAGAAACAAGATCGATCCTGCAAAGGAAGGCTGGGGCCCTTACGATTTCAACCTCTTCCACCTTCCCGAGGAGGAAAAGGCAAAGCTCAAGGGACTTCCTACCTCTCTTCCCGAGGCGCTCGATGCACTTGAAAAGGATAACGACTACCTCACTGCAGGCGGAGTATTCCCGAGGGAGCTTCTTGATAACTTTATCAAGACCAAGAGAGCTGAATGTCTTGAAATGTCCAAGATTCCTCATCCTGCTGAATTCGATAAATACTACAACCTTTAAAAAAGAAAGAGGTCAACCGAGCTCGGTTGACCTCTTTAATTATTCTTTAAACCTTAAAATCCAAGGCTTCTAATCTTCTTAAGCATACCGTCCGCCTCTTCCTTGTTAAGAAGGCCGGTTTCTATATGGTACTTTACGGTCTCTCCCTTGCCAAGGAACTTTGCCTGTCCGTTTCTCTGGCAGTAAAGTCTGCCGAGATGCTCGGAGGTAGCGGGAAGAACCATACCGATCGCGTCCTCGTCTCTCGTTCTCGAAATCCATCGAACACCGAAAGGAAGCTCCTCGGGATTGTGGATTACAAATGTAGAAGGTCCGTTCTCGTTATACTGCATGGTATAAGCTTTACCGTTCTCGTCTGCGCTGTAATGACAGTTAAATACTATCTCGGGGCGGTAGCACTGTCCCGCTGCGCCGATTTCGTCCATTATGCCGGGATTCTTGTCAAGCTCGTCAAGGTAACGGTTGGTAGCCGCTGCATCCTCCTCGGAGAAGTATCCGTCGGGCACTTCGTGATTTACCTTGATAGACGTTCTGTCTGCGGTGTACTCAAGACGCGCGCCGTCTACGGGACGGTGATTTATGTGGCAGAGGTAATAATACTCAAGAGGAACGTCCTTGTTGTTGGTAAAGCTTACATTTATATCAAGAATGGTCTTGCCCTCGTATATCTTAACGAGGGGTGAAAAATCATAATTGATAGCGTAGCAGCTCTTCATTGTGTAAACTCCGGAGATGCCGATAAACTTGCCCTTTTCGTCCTCGCCGCTTACAAGGAAAACGGTATCGTACTTGCAGATAGGAAGCTCGCCATGAGGCTTGTGAGTATCCTCAGCGGTGGGATTACCCATTGCGGTGAGTCCGCAGTGCATAACGAAGATGCCGTAGGTTTCCTCAAAGGTTTCCTTTGCAGCGACAGGCTCGTCAAAAATGCTCTTCATAGTCATTTCATAGCCGTCAAACTTCGCTCTCCATACTATCTGTCCCATATAAGGAAGGACTACGATAGAACCTCTGTCGTTATTAAGTCTTACTGCCTTAACACCTGTGGAATATGTAAACACAGATGCGGAAAGCTTACCGAAGGAAGCTATCTCCCTCTCGCCTCTCTCAAAGAAATCCTCATACAAAAAAAGCTTATTCATAATATCCTCCATAAAGTATTCATTACCTCTATTATAAAGCAATATGAGATAAAAATCAATATTTTAAGCGCAAAAATCCAAATATAGATATTTTTAATTTAAATTGATTTTTCTCGCGTTATATGGTATACTAAGCTATAGAAGTTTTCGCGGAGAATACAAAAGGATTATTGGTAAGAATAGGAGGAAATGGAGAACATGAGATATAAGCCGAAATTCGATAAGCTTTACCTGTGGATTTTAATTCCTACCGCATTATTCATTCTTACACTCACAACGGTCACGGCAATATTTGAGCCGATATCACTCTTATTTACCGTTCCCGTTTCTCTATTCGTTTGCTATTTTTTGGTCACCCCCGCATTCGGATACGCAGAGCTGAAAGAAAGCACTCTTTTCGTTAAGTTCGGATTCTTTATGAAGCGTGAAATCCCTTATGAGAAAATCCGAGGCGTAGAGAAAAACAGAAAATACTATTCCGACTCAATGCTCTCTCTCAAGAATTCTTTAGATCACTTAAACATCAAATATAATAAGTTTGACGTCCTTTCCATAAGTGTCAGAGAAAATGACGAATTTAAACGCGAGCTTGAATCAAGAATCAAATAACAAGACAAAAAAACGCAGTCGTTTGACTGCGTTTTTTTGTCTTGTTATTTATTACTTAGCGATGTATTCGCAAACTATATTTACGTTAGAGTAATCAATAGAAACAGAGACAAGCTCGGTTTCATTCTTGTTTACAATAAGAGTAACGTCATAGGGATAAGCTATGCCGAGTACAGAAGCGGTATCATCCGCTGCAACAACTGCCTCAAGCACGGATGCGTTTGGAGTTTCAAAGCTGCCGGGCTTAAGCTTCATGAAGTCTATAACGGGCTTTGAATCGGAGGGCTGAAGATACTCGAATTCATAGCCGTCAGTATACTGTCCGTTCTCGTTGAGAGAGATAGTCACAGTCTTGGAAATTACTGCGTAATCATCTTCAGCACCGCCAAGCATCTGGATTTCCGCCACGATTGCGAGAGTTCCGTCCTCGTTAAAGGTTACGGTGTATGTTGAGGTAAGAATAGTTTCCGGATCGAACTTAGTAGAAACGGTAATAACCATACTCTTAGGATCGGTTGCATTTGCAGCACTGACAAATCCTGCACGAAGATCCTGGGGAGCAACGTAGGGAGCCTGACAGTTATCGCACTTCTTATCTCCGTTTGTATCAAAATGTACGTTGCAGACGAATACACCGTTACACTTGTCACATCTTCCGTCTGAGCCGTAATCTACGTGTCCATCGCACTCAAAGGGCGATTTGCACACGTCACACTTGCCGTTAGAATCTGCATCCTTATGTCCCGCGCTTCCGCAGGTGTAAGGAGCTTTACATACGTCACAACTCTTATCACCGTTTGCGTCCTTATGTCCGGGACAAACGTACGGAGCCTTACACTCGTCGCACGCTCCGTCCTTATCCTGGTCAGCATGACCCGGGCAGATAAACTCACACATACAAATATCGCACACCTCGTCTGCATCAGCATCCTCGTGAATGCACATATAAGGCGCACCACACTGGTCGCACTTTAAGTCGCCGTCATCGTCGTAGTGATCCTTATGAGAATAATCTGTAAGACAGAAGTCACACATCTTATCGCCGTTTACGTCCTTATGTCCTGGACAGGTGAAGGGCTCACTGCACATATCACAATATCCGTTTTTATCAATATCGGCATGTGACACGCAGGTGGTAGTACAAGCGGTAAAAGCAACCGCAAGCGCTACAACACACGCGAGAGCAAAAGCTATATTAAAAATCTTCTTCATAATCTCACCTCTCGCCTTAATCTATGCTAAACACCTGAACGGAGTAGTCGTAGCTTGCACTGATAACTACACTCTGATAGGGGACGTTACCTGAAGAGGAAACACTATAGGTTATAACCACGGAGGTAATAGTGGTTCCATTACTCGTAAGAACTACCGATACGTCGGATACGCCACTTACAGCATTCGTAGAGTCAACTATCTTATTCTCGCCGAACACGCTGGAAATATTTGCCTTAGCAACCTTGAACTCCATAACGTGCTTGGTTTCGGTGATGGTAAACTTAACGTCCTTTATCTTTTCTTCGGTTATGCTAAGAGCTATAGAACCCTTGGTAGGCGCAAAATTAGCACCTCTCGAGCTCCAGTTGCCTGCCTTGCCGTTTTTGGTTTCGCGAAGGCCCTTGCCTTGAATGAACTCTTTCTTAAGTTCAACAGTCTCAAATACGCTCTCCTCGGTTTCACCAGCTCCGGCTTCAACGTCACGAAGCTTTTGACTTGATTCCTCGTAAATCGCAGCAGCTTTACCTGCTATCGTTCCTGCGTAGAGAGAAGCTGTGGCGGTAAGAGTATAATAGTTTGAACCTCTTCCTACCGTTCTGACGGTTTCTGTAACAACCTTGGTAGGTGCGCTATTTGCATAAGCATACATAAATGCCGCTACGGAATCAGACTTAGCGGGCTTGCCATGAAGAGTCTTAATTGCTCCGCACTCGTCACACTCGGAATCTCCGTCTGCATCTATGTATCCGAAACACGAATAAGCGCTGCCACATATATCACAAAGAGAGTTTCCGTCAACGTCTCTGTGCGAATCGGGACCGCACTCAAGAGCGCCAAGACAGAAATCGCAGAATCCGTCTGCGTCGAAATCCTTGTGGCTAACGCAGGTAAATACCGCAAGACACTCGTCGCACTTAAGATTTCCGTCTACGTCAACGTGGTTACAAACGAACTTAGCGTTACAAATATCGCACTTTCCGACTCCGTTCACATCCTTGTGTCCGGGGCAGGTATAGGGAGCTCTACACTTATCACAAGCGCCATCCTTATTGGCATCCGCGTGCCCGTCGCACTCATACTCAGCAGCGCAAGTGTCACACGCACCGTCCTCGTCCTCGTCCGCATGATCGGGACAAACATAAATAGCTCCGCAAATATCACAGTAGTATCCGTCGCCGTCGTAATCCTTGTGCGCTTCACAAGTTACAGCACTTCCTCCGCAAGAAGCAAGAGAGAAAAGCATCAGCAACGCCAAAGTAAATGACAAAATCTTTTTCATTTTACTAAAATCTCTTCCTTTCCGCTCTTACTTTATCTCGTAGGTATACGAGGTTTCGATGTGTATGCTATTACCGTTGTTGACATAGTCAACGTTTATCATGTAAAGACTACCACCGCTTATTTCAACCTTGATATCAAACGTTGAGTCTGCACTTAAGCTAACACCAAAGATTGACTCGAGCTCAGCGGAGCTTACCTTTGCACTGAGAACATATCCTCCAAGTCCGTCATTCGAAATAGTGTAGGTACCAAGATGCTGCAAATTCAACTCAAACTTATAGTCAAGTGCGTCAGGGTCGGGATTGTCGAGAACCTTAACTAATTCTTCGCCCTCTTTACCATAAAAATACTCACCGTCTTCGTAAAGAACCACATAAGGACCAAACTTCGTCTTCATGCTGTCGCTACCTATTTCGTTAAGGCTTTCACGCCAATAAAGAAGTTCATAGTTTTCGCCGTCAGAAAGACTAAACTGGTAAAAGGAGGTGATGGGACCAATCTCCTCAAACACGGGATTAGAGGTTTCAATCTTAGTAGTAATCAGATTGTAGCGAGAATCGTTGATAGCCTTGAAGAATGCCTGCTCAAGAGCATAATCGTCGACAGTCTTGTCCGCAACGAGCTCCTTATCAGTATTCTTGTCCTCGGTCTCATTGCCTTCCGAGGGGTTTTTATCACCACCGTTGCTCGTCTGACCGCCAAGATCAGCGGATCCCTTATCATTATTACCGCAAGCAAAAAGCGCTACGGAACAAGCAAGAACGAGCAACAAACACAGTACTTTCTTTAACATATTTTTCGCCTTTCTATAAATAAAGGATTTTTTACTATTATAATTATAACTATTTTAATATTAAAAGTCAATAGTAAAGAGGGCAATAAGAATTGCTGATGTGACGAAATTTAGTCAGCCTTTTTATTAAAATTCACCAAAATTATATATTTTAACAAAAATAAGAGGCCGTACCTTAAAGCACAGCCTCGCCTTTTACTCGTCATTGACGTTTCATTTATTAATTATGCTTATATTTTCGGGGTTTATTCCCGTGGTTTCATAGACTATAGCAAGTATCTGCGCAGCCTCGTTTGCCTGCAGACTCTCCGCCTTTACTATAACGCTCGCCGCGTCATCAGCTATAATTGCAACACACTCCTCAAAGCCCTTCGCCTTAACGAGAGTTTCTATATTCGTTTCGTTCTGAATATCAAGAGCTATCTTGGAAATTTTAGCCGCCGCCTCAGCCTTTGCCTCCGCGCTCGCCTCCTCGTCCTCGGTCACGAGCTTAAGCACGTCAATAGCCTCGTCTCTAGCCTGAGTTCTTGAAAGCGCGGTAGCGGAAAAGTAATCGTTTTCCGTTGCATCGGAGTCGGTCGGCTCACTGTCAGACTGACCTGCATCCATATTGTTATCACCGTAGCCAAGAGACTCAATAGGATCGTAAAACCAACGGTAATTGAGATAAACTGCCAAACCGATAAGAAGCACGGCAACGATGACCACTGCGCTCTTAACCGGTCCTCTGGAAAAGAGCTTTTTTGTTTTTTCGCTTTTCATTTGTAAATTCTCCTTCATTTATACTGCCGTATCCAACCTCGGACTCGGCCTTGTTAGTTAAAGATATGTCGCGCCACGCCGCTATATTCCGCTTTTTTTAATTTAATTTCAGAACCGCAATTCTGTTAGTCCCTATATCAAAAAGCGCGCTCATCATACTTATGATTTCCGACCTCACCCCGTCTGAATCAGCTCCCTTGCAAACGACAGTGACACCCAATACTTTCGGGGGCTTTGTTTCAATGAGCGATGACCCCTTGTAGATTTTTTCTTCTCCTCTTTCGAAAGTTACGGTAACCCTGCACCTGCCCACTCCCCTGACCGACGAGCAAACTTCGGAAAGCTCCTCTTCGAGCCGCTCCTTATATTCCTCAAGCGACTCTGTATCAGCTTCTATCTCCGTTTTGGGAGCGGAAGAAAATATAAGAAGAAAAACTCCGAGCACAAGAATAGCAAAAAGCAAAACGCTTCCCTTGTTTTTCTGTGCATAATCTTTAACCTTATCTAACACCTATTTCCACCTCGCATTTTCCAAGCTCTGCGGCGCTTATCTCATAAGCAATTCCTCGGGCATCCGCATAAGCCGCATTGCCGTAAAGTATGACCTTTATTTTTTCTGCCTTCATAGTGAGACAATCGAAGTTTAACGCCGCAACTCTCACGTCGGAATCACTTAGTGAAAAGGTCTGGCAAACAAACCTTTTCACTCCTTCCTCAAACGCCTCTTTTACACTTTTTCCGTATTCGCTGTCGTCTATATCAGACAAATATTCTTCAAGGCTACTCCCTGCTATTTCGATTTTTTCAGCCTCTTTTACAACTGTAATTATAGGGGTGATAATTACGCTGATAACAAGCAAGGATGTGGCGGTGCGCAGAATTTTTTCCTTATCGTCAGAATACGAAACATAGGACGAAATTCCTACCAGAGCGCTGATTACAATAAGTCCGGAAAGATATGCGCTCATTTTATGAAACACCCCCTTTTATGAACATTATAACCTCTATTATGCAAACAAGTATTGACATTACATAGGCAGAAATGACGGTATCAAAGGCTGTTCTGTAAGCAGAAAAGCAACGTGCTCCACGTGTGTTATCCACGTATTCCATAAAGATAACGGCCATCGAAAACACCATTCTGTAAAGCAAAAGAAGCACAAGTGGCATGATAGCAATTATGCCTATGACGGTGATGCTTACCGCCCCTACGGTGCTCTTTGCATAGGCCAGACCGCCCGCAAGTGTAGAGAGCGCCCCGGACACCTGTGAGCCAACGATAGGTATAAGAGCGCCTGCCGCGTATCTTGCAGCTCTCAGAGACGCTGAGTCAGCGGCACTTGCCACTACACTTTGCAAAGCTATTGCAGCCGAGGATGCTGCAGTCACAATTCCAAGACCAAAGGTAAAAAGGCTCTTTATCCCTCGACTAACCCCTGCAGCCATTCCGTCACCAAAGGATGAAACCAAAGCTAGAGCTAAAAGAGAAAGTGAGAGTGGCAGAAGAACCCCTGAGGCAACGCTTCCTATTATTCCGAGCGCTATATTCATATTCATAGCCTGCACTCCGGCACTTTTAACAGCACCCGTGGCTGCCGTTATGGCAGTCATCGTAGGCAGCGCAGCGCCAAAAAACGCAGTTACAGATTCGAGACTTTCCTTGACGCACAAGAAAATTGAATAAATTCTTGGATAGAGCGAAAGTGACATAACGGTAAAAAGCGCCGCACTTATCTCACGCTGACATCCCGAAGCGTAAAAAGGGATATTCTCACAAACAACGCTCAAGGCACAGAATCCTATTACCGAAAATAAAAATGCGGCTATTTCACTTTTTCTGTCCACAATGCCGTCAAGCACCCCGTTTAATATCCCCTCAAAGCCAAAATTCTCAACCATCAAATCTTCGTCTGCACTCACACCGCTCTCATCGGGTATCGCATCATAGAAATCCTCCAAAATATCCGCCACATAGTCATCCTTGTGAGAGGCATATACGGGAATTGAAAAAAGCAGCAAAACAACCGAAAGGCTGAATATAACGGGAAGAATTCTTTTTTTCATTGTACAAGCTCCATACCCAAAGTGAGAATTTCTATAATCATAGGCGAAACAATTGCAAGACTCTCTATTCTTGCAATGAGCGAAACTGCCGAAGCTATGCCCGTCTCTCCAAGCTCTCTGCATATATCCGAGCAAATCCCCGAAACGTATCCTATTCCGATAATTTTAAGCACGCACTCAACCGCATCACTCATTCCGTCCTCTTCCTTTATGAACTTAAAAATCTCAAGTATGGGCTCAAGCCTCTCTAAAAAAAGCGATAAAAGTCCTACTATAGCAGAGACAGTAACAATCGGTGCGCCTTTCCACCCGAAAGCCTTAAGAACAAAGCCGGACATAGCAAAAAGAAAAGCAAGTCCGAAAATTTTAAGCATCAAATTCCGAACACGTCCTTTACCATATCAATAAGAGCTCCAAGCTCCTCAACCAATAGTATAAGGACGAAAATTATTCCCCCTACAGACAGCATAGTTGACTGGTCGTCCTTGCCAAGTCTGGAAAGTATCTGACAGACCACCGCCACTATCATACCAATTCCTGCAATTTTCAAAACAAAAGAAACGTCCATTTTCACTCCTTTTTGTCAAATCAAAAGTATTATCAGGGCAAGTGCCCCGGAGAGTGAGAGCGTAAGCGTGAGCTTTTTTTCTCTGGCAGCTTCTTCTCTTCCGACCTTGAATATATCAGACAACTCAATAAGAACCGCATCCGTAAGTTTTATTTCATCCTCAGCATATCCCTTCCCCAAAGAAGAAAAATATCTTTCGAGTATTACGCGTTCTTTTTCCTTAAAAAAGAGCTTTTCTTCAAGCTTTTTATACGCTCCGCTTACACCGTATTTCTCTATATCCGAAAAAAATCCAAGTTCCGTAAGACAAGGGGAAACCAAACGTATCTCACCTATCGGCTTCAGGTAACACCCAATATCTATACGAATCTGCTTTATAAAGGCATATAGCTCTTCAAAAATTAAAATTCTCTCATCAGTCCTTCTGTTTCTGCTGTAAGCAAAAATCAGAGTCGAGAAAAAAATCATTGCCATTCCCAAAATCTTCACCCTCACACTCACCCCGCTCGTCCATGTCAGGACTGCTTTCTGTAATTTCACAATCAAATCCACCGTCCGCGCTGAAAATTCTTGCATACGAGTCAAATGCACCCATTTCAAAAAACGGCAGAAGATTTTTTCGTTTTTTTAACTCCTCAAGACTTGATGCGTGCGCGGTGGCAATAAACCTCACTCCGCCAAAAAGAGACTCTAGCATCTCTATATTTTCTCTGCCCGAGCCAAGCTCGTCTACCACAATGATTTCGGGAGACATCACTCTTAAAGCAATCTCCATTCCAAGCGAGCGTCTGTATCCTCTAAACAAATCAACGTCGCAGTAGGAAAAATCTCCCATATCGAATTCAGAGCGCTCATCTATAAGCGAAATTCTGCCCGCCCCAAGCTCGCAAAGGCGCAGAATAAGAGCTCGCAGAGCAGTGGTTTTTCCTCCCGCTGGCGGCGCAAAAATAAGCATTCCTCTCTCGCATTTTAAAAATGCGTCGGCAAGCTTGTCGGCAAAGCTACACTCTCTGTGAGGAATTCTTATAAGAAGAGAGGACACTCGGCAAACCCCTACAAGCCTCTCACCCTCATATCTTGCCTGTCCGCACACACCGACTCTTACACCGTCGCCGAGAGATATAAATCCTTCCTTAAGAGTGTCTCTGTGAGCATATAGAGCTCTTCCCGTAAATTCGGCTATAATATTCTCAATCTCCTCCTCAGAAACGCTAATTCCAAGATAAACCTTTTTTGAAAAGAAACGGACAGAAGAGCCACTACCCAGACATATATGTATTTCAGAGGGCACAGAGCCAAAAAAATCAGTAGCCCTTTCAACAGCTCGCTTGATTTTAGGCGTAAGCGATGAATATACAAGCTTCATTCCTATCATATTTCTACTCCGTACGATGTTTTTTTATTTACTGCACGCTTTATCTTCTTTTTATAACAAAATTCGTTGACAAACCAATATAGGTATGATAAAATACACTTAGCCCATAAAATTGCGCCGACATCTTCGGCAATGAGAGGAAACGTGATGAAATCTACCGGAATTTCAAGAAACATTGATGAGCTTGGCCGTATCGTTATACCAAAGGAAATGAGAAAGGCTCTCGACATCAAGGATAACGACCCCATCGAAATCACTATGGAAGGCGACAGAATTATTTTAAGAAAGCGCGTCAGCAGCTGTGTTTTCTGTGGTGAGGAAAACGACTTCGTAGTTTTCAAGGGCAAAAAGGTATGTAAATCCTGCCTTGAAGAAATAGCAAAATAATCAACAAACGGGGTAAGGTCAAAAAAGACCTGCCCGTTTTTATTTTTATTTAAATAAAAATACTTTACATCTTGATTTTTTGATACTATATATGTTAAAATATATGCAGACTACTTTTAAAAAATTAAAATATTCTGAAAGGAACTTAAAAAAATGAAAGTTGTTACTTTTGGTGAAATCATGCTTCGTCTTGCTCCTGAAGGATACCTCCGCTTTACTCAAGCTGACAAGTTTGGCGTAGTATACGGCGGCGGCGAGGCAAACGTTTCGGTTTCTATTGCAAACTACGGTCTTGATAGCGCATTCGTTACCAAGCTCCCCGCTCATGAAATCGGACAGAGCGCTATAAACTCCCTCAGAAGATACGGCGTTGACACCTCTATGATAGTTCGCGGCGGCGACAGAGTAGGTATCTACTTTAACGAGAAGGGAGCTTCTCA
>JAZRLJ010000112.1:0-8467 GCA_045646755.1 Eubacteriales bacterium
GGTATGCGTATACGGGCATAACCTCCTCGTCACCCTTGAGAAGAACGTAGTCAACTCCCCATGTGTCGATAGAAAGACTCTCGATCTTAGGATACTTTTCAAAAGCAACCTTGATACCCGTCTTTATCTCTCTGAAAAGTCTCTCGGTATCCCATACGAGATGTCCGTCAACCTCGTCCATTCCGTTCGGGAAGCGGTAAAGCTCCTCAGTCTCTATTTTTCCGTTCTCGCGCCAGCCGATAATGTGTCTTCCGCTCGACGCGCCGATATCAATAGCAAGATAGTATTTCATCTTTTATCTCCTTAGAATATTTAAGTAAATATATTATACATTCAAACAAGCCTAGTGTCAACCTATTTAATAAAATAAACTTCTCTGCTCGTACGCAATCTTGGAGGCTCCGCCGTGACCGGGAAGAATGGTTATTTCTCCGTCCATAGAAAGCAGACGCTTAAGCGAAATTCGTAACGTTTCAATGCTGCCGTATTTGAAATCGGTTCTACCTATTCCGCCACAACCAAAGAGCGTATCCCCTGTTATCATAAGCTTGTCCGCCTCGGAATAAAGGCAAATTCCGCCCGGAGTGTGTCCGGGTGTAGCAATAACGGAAATCTTACTATCTCCGAGCATAATCACCTTGCCGTCAACAAGCTTCTCGTCGACAGTACCAAACGTGCGTCTATCACCGAAAAGATATGAGACGTTACCTTCTACATCAAGGAGAAGCGGCGCATCCCCCGCCCCTATAGCGAGTCTTGCATCGGGAAATGCCGCACGGTATTCGTCCATGTACAAAACATGATCGTAGTGCGCATGTGTAAGCACAACCCATTTAACACTTATTCCCTGCTCTGCCACATACCTAAGAATCACCTCAGCTGAATTTCCGCAGTCCACTACCATAGCATCCTTGGTACGTTCATCCCAAAGAACGTAAGTGTTCGAAGACATTCCGCCAAAGTAAAATTTTCTGTAAGAAAGCATATAAACCTCCAAATAGCCTACCGAGGAAAGTTGATTAAAAATATTTTACCACACAAACAGATAAAAAACAAGTACACGAATATTAAACTATAGAAAACAGCCGATGAGCTTTAGCCATCGGCTGTTTTTACATTAAATATCAATTTCTTCGCCTTTTTTAAGTCTGTCGCGGTATTCTGCGGTTACGCAGAAGAGTACGTCGCCGGAAGAGTTGATCGCAGTTTCAAGAGAGTCCTGAATAACGCCTACGATAAATCCGACACCAACCATCTGCATGGCTACGTCTGCACCAACGTTCAGAAGCGAGCAAGCCATCGGAATGAGAAGAAGCGAGCCGCCGGCTACGCCCGATGCGCCACAAGCTCCCAGCGTTGCCACGAAAGCAAGAAGGATAGCAAGGATTATATTAACCTCTATTCCCTGCGAAAACGCAGCTGCAAGCGACATTACGGTAATGGTAATGGCAGCGCCATCCATATTGATAGTTGCTCCGAGAGGTATTGCAACCGAGTAATACTCGCGATCAAGTCCAAGCTTTTCACAAAGGGACATATTTACGGGAATATTAGCGGCAGAGCTTCTTGTAAAGAATGCGGTAATGCCCGACTCCTTAAAGCAACGGAACACGAGAGGATACGGATTCCTGCGAAGCGTTATTGCTACAATAAGAGGATCAACAATAAGAGCCACCGCAAGCATACATCCCACCAAAAGAAGCAGAAGCTTTCCGTAATCTACGAAAATGTTAAGTCCGTATTCGCTTACAGATGAGAATACAAGTCCCATTATTCCAAACGGAGCCAACTGAATTATCCAACCAACAATCTTTGACACAGCGTCGGAAATGTTTGAAAACATTTCCTTTGTATTGTCGCTTGCTGCAGAGCGAAGAGCAAGTCCCAAAATTACAGACCATGTCAGAATACCAACGTAATTGCCGTTGATAATTGAAGAAATAGGATTCTGAATCATATTACCGAGTAATAGACGAAATACTTCACCAAGTCCTGAAGGAGCTGAATTTTCCGCTCCCGCAGTAAGCGGAATCTTTACCTTGAATATGTAAGAGGCAAAAACCGCAACGGTTGCCGCAAGAAAGGTACTGATCATATAAAAGAAAATAAGAGTACCGAAGCGCTTTCCTATACCTTTTCCCGCTTTAGAAAGCGAGGACAAAACCAGAACGCACACAAGAAGCGGCGCAATCGCCTTCAATGCGCCTACAAAAAGCTCGCCAAATACACCGACAAAGGTTGCCTTCGGAAAAAGCAGACCAATCCCGACACCGATCAAAAGACCGATTGCAATACGCAAAATCAGCGGAAATTTTACGTAATATGAAACAATTTTTTTCATAATTTCTACACCTTTTTATTTGATATTAAGATTATAACATAAAATCGACACAAATACAAGTCGGTTTATAAAATCATAGCTTAGAGAACCGGAACACTCCAACGCGAAACAATGTGTCAAGACAAGAACACTTTAACTTAAAAAGAACTGTAATAACAAAGCAATATAATTTTTTTCAAACAAATCGGTAAATTTCAAAAAATATCTTGACTTTTTGAAAAACAGGTGCTATAATGTATAAGGCTTTCAGAAGAGAGTTGTATAAATCTGGATGTGGCGCAGTTGGTAGTTTGCGAGAAAAAACGATTTATTATCGTTTTTGCGATGCAAAAGCCCAAAGCAAGGAGTTACAGGAGCTGTCTATGATTGCAACGCATAACGACTATGCGACGGCGTGTTCAGCCCGACGGGGCGCGCGGAACTAAAAAGCAGTTCGTTCTCTCACAAATTTTAAGATTTATGGTATCTGGGTGTGGCGCAGTTGGTAGCGCGCTACCTTGGGGTGGTAGAGGCCGCAAGTTCAAGTCTTGTCACTCAGACCAAAAAAGTGTAGAAAATCATCGATTTTCTGCACTTTTTTCTTTATTTTATAACGGAATAGTGTATTTTTAGTGTTTGCGGCCTGACCACATGCGGTTGACTGTAATCTCTGACTGTAACCGCCTAAATCGGTTGTTACCCTTCTTACGCTTCTCTTTGAAGCAAATTTGACTGTGAATAAAAAAATGAGGTCGTACATTTCTGCACGACCTCATTTTTTATATCATGGTTATCCCCGACTGTTTTGAGGCCTTAATTTCCTCTTTTATTTCATCTATCTTCTCAGCCAGCTTTCTTTCGCACTCTTCTTCTGTTGGAGCGTAGATATTAATTGACACTCGCTTTCCATCTATGGTTGGTGTGTATCTCCCTTGCCAAGAATTTGCACTTACCTGTTTTACATATCCGGTGCCAGGCTTTCGCTTCTTGCCTTTATAAGCTTCAAATTTCTCTGGTCTATCTTCGCTTTCTTCGGTTCTTTTTATGCTTCCCTGCTTTCCTTTATTTCTGCCTATCGTTGTATCTATCTTGTCCGCCGCAGCATATCTCATGTTATCTGTTACATGCGAATATGTATCTATGGTTAATTCAACCGATGAATGTCCTATGGTGGAGGATAGTGTTTTTATATCCAATCCATACTGCAACGCCATTGTTGCAAATGTGTGCCTCAAGGCATGAAACCTTATATGCTTACAGTTGGCTCTTTCAAGCACATTAGCGAGTTTCTTTCTAACAGCAGAGGGGTCTCTCGGCATATTTTCTTTTATTGGAGAAGGAAATACCCATTCTGAATCGACCCTTGTTTTGTAGTTTTGAAGCATTCCAGCAATATTTGAGGGAAGCAACAAGGTTCTGTACGACGCCTTTGACTTTAGTGCCGTTATCGCTAACTTACCTTTAATAAGCACGGCTTCTCTTTGTACTCGCAACTCGTTTGTATCGAAGTTGATGTCTTCCCATTTCAAGCCAAGCAACTCACCTCTTCTCAGTCCGGTCGTAATATCCAACAGAAGCAACTCAAAGCAATCGTCTTGTTTTGCTTGAATAAGAAGTCTCTTCATTTCTTCTTTAGTTAGTATCTCTACCTTCTGATTGTGCTTTGAAGGTGTCTTGCAGTTTTTTGCAGGGTTTCCTTGTATTCTTCCATCTAAGACTGCCCTATCTAAAGCCTTCTGGATTAACGCATGAATCTTACGTACAACTTCGTTTGACAATCCTTTGTTTTCACCGTCATCTCTTACTTTTCCATTTGTAAGTAATTCCGCGATATATTTGTCTAACTTTCCTGTAGTAATCTCTTCGAGTTTCCAGCCACCGATTTTAGGGATTATGTGTGTGTAAATACACGCTTCATAAGTAGCGGCAGTTGATTCTCTGATTCCTGGTCGGCAATAAATCGTATACCATTTTTCCATCCAACTCCCGAGTGTCATTTCGTTAGACTCTGTGATTTTTCTTTTTTCTTCGATCTTATGCTCTTTGCGATATGCTTTCATCGCCTTCTTAAGTTTCTGTACGCATTCGACCTCTGTTTTCGCTAAAACATTCTTTCGTATTCGCTTTCCTGTTTCCTCATCGATACCTGCACTAAAAGAACCTTCCCAGCGTCCGTCCTTTCTTTGCCATACCGAACCGTCTCCGTATTTTTTCTTTTCTTTATCCATTTATTCTCCTTATTTAATTATATCAGTTCAATTTTCAACCCCAGCTCATCGCTCAGCAAATCATCTACAAACCTTTCAACTACATTGGCGGCAGTTTTTTGCATATCCGACGTAACGTGTGTATATGTATCAAGGGTAAACGATGCATTGGTATGACCTAATAGTCCAGCTAGTGTTTTGGGATCAACTCCGTTTCTTGCCGCATGAGTGGCAAATGTATGTCTTAAGTCATGGAATCTCATTCGCTCCAACCCAGCATCTTTCAGAATATCTTGTAGTTTCTGATATGCGTGATTTGGAGATATAGGATACTCTGGATTCAGAGGCTTAGGAAACACCCATTTTCCTATTGCTTCATTCTTTCGTTCTGTAAGCATTTCCAGTGCACTTCCGGGGAGAATTATTACTCTTTTACCATCTTCGGTTTTGGGTTCTCCTATTTTCAACTCTCCGTTTCTATATGTTACAGTTCGTTGCACAGTAAGTGTACCATTCTTTTCATCGAAATCATCCCACATTAATCCGCATATTTCTCCGCGTCTAAGACCTGTCATTAACTCAAGATAGAATAGGTCTTTCCACTCTGGCAATTTATCGATTGCTTCTATGAATTTCTCAACCTCTTTTTCAACCATAACCTTTTTTTCTTTTTTTATTATTCTAGGCAAAATGGTTGACTTGGCTGGATTTGAAGGAATAATTCTTTCGTTAACTGCGTATTCTAAGGCTTCTTGCAATACTATATGTATTTTTCTTACATAGTTTGCACTTAAGCCTTTTACACCGTCTTTTGATTGATTCTTCCTACCGTTCTCAACGAGTTTATTATAAAAGACTTGTATGTCCTCAGTCTTTATTCTGTTTAATTGCTTTTTACCGATATGTTCATTTATGTGTTTCATGGCATTCATGTAGCCTATATACGTTCCCTCTCGAATGAAAGGTTTTTTATATTCATTAAGCCACTTTTCGAGCCACTCGGTTATTGTAAGATTCTCATCGCTTACCAAGACAGTTCCAAAGTATTGTCTTCGTAAATCATTCATCTTAATTATGATTTCCTTATGGGTTTTAGCTAATGCTGTTTTTCTTATCTTTTTACCACTTGGATCAGTGCCAACAACCATCGCACACTCCCACCGACCATCATGCCTTTTCCATATAGAACCTTCTCCGTTTGCTCGCTTCTTTGCTATAAGTAATTCCCCCTTTCTTAACAAAGCATAATACCATATTAAAACTGATATATCCAGACTTTTTTTGATACTTTAGGTTTTGTTTCTGTTGTGTCTTGCATCATATCTTTTTAATGCTTCTTCAGCGGCAAGTTTTGCTTGTTGCTTCCGAATTTGTTTTTCAAAATAAGCATCTGCAATAGGTTTTATAGGATGTATTGTGTATTTCAAATTCCCATTCCTTGCTCCATGCTTTTTTGTATGAATAGTAGTTCTCTCCGAACTTATCAATCCCTTTCTTTCAAGCATTTCAATGTATTTTCTTACCGTTGATCTGCTCAACTGAAGCTCTGCCGCAATGGTGTTAGCGCTGGGGTAGCATGTATATGTCTTTCTATCCTCTTTGTAGAGAAGGTAAAGATATAAACATAATTCCCCCATGCACAAATCCATCCGAAAAGCTTCGTTTGGAAACATCGTAAAATTGCCGTCCTTATATCTTAGATCGTCTCTGTAATACACTACTTGCGCTCCGCTTCCGAATCAAGCCATTCTTTAAACTTTTCCCTCTCAACAATAACTCTCTCTCCAATTCTCACGGACGGAAAATTTTCACTTGTCATAAGAGTATACGCAGTGGTTTTTGATATACCCAGCGCATTAGCTACGTGAGTTGCATTTAAGAACAATGGTAATTCGTCATAAGTTTTTACATTTGATTCTTTCATCTATTCTCCTTTTTCTTTGTTTAAGGCTGACTATTTTTTAGCCAGCCTTGTTTTTAAGTTTCGGCTTTGAGAAGTTTATTAGGATGGGACTCTTTACTCTCATCACGTTTTTTCTGATGCCCCATACAGATGCTATGTTCGGTTATTTCACCGCTGGAATCCATGCCGGAATCACTATCTTCTTCATCTTCCTTTTTGTTATCCATTCTCTCTGCCACTCGCTTCTCTTCTGCCGGAGGATACTTCTTGCGTATAGCTGTTAACAACGAATCCTTATCCGCATATTTAATTTGCGAGGAATCTTTAACTTCAACCTTGTACGGATCTTCATCAAACTTAATTCCCCATTCAAAGAAAAGCTTTAGTTTAACTTTCATCGGATAGAATCCCGTTTTTGTAACTATGAACGTTCCCTTTGGAATAGACTTAAGTTCATCTGGAGTCATCAATGCTCTTTCAATCATTTGAAGTGAGCGCGAAGGATCGTTTTTGCTATTACTAATTGATCCTGATTGCACCGTTCTGCTTCCAAGAGACTTGGAGAGTTTTTCTGCCGATTCAGAGTTCGGAGCAAAACCACCGAAGACTGTGAGCTGAGTGTTATCTATAATAATCTCTGCTCCTTCATCGCCATAGTTCTTTTCGAGCTGAGCGAATGACTGGATTATGGGAACAATACTTACTCTTCTTGAACGTGATGCTGAGAACATCATTTCTGCAGATTCTATTTTGGGAAGTGTACCAAATTCATCACAATAAAAAACAACTCTATTCTTGAGTTTACCGCCATTGTCATCCGCAACGACTAGTATCTCTCGGTAGAGTTGCTGTATCAGTAGTGATACCATGAAATATTTACTTGTATCCTCTTCGGGCATAATGATAAAGATCGCACTCTTTTTATTACAGAATTCTTCTGCATCTACTTCGGTGGGATTACATAAAATGTTTTCAAGTTCTGAATCAAGAAACGCATTCAGTCGAGAGAGTGCGGTTGACATAACCGATGCCATTGATTGCTCTGCAGTATTAAGAGCTGCACCAGCAAACCATTTTGCCTTGTGATCCGCAGGTAGCATTTCCATTAGGCTCTGGAACTGGTTCTTTCCTCTCGATTTTCCGGGTGCAAGTAGCTCTTGAATAATTTTGAACACAGATACTATGTGTCTTTCTTTATCTTCGCAGAACTCTGACACAAGAAGAATCGAAGCAGTTAGCAATCCTTCGGCTGCATCGTAGAAATAACTATTCTGACCAAAGTTGCCGGATTCCATTCCCGATAGAATAATTGTTTTTGCAATTATCTTTGCATACTTCTCTGCTTTCGCCTTGTATTCAATTTTTTTAGGTTCTTTTGCATATAAGTCCATGTATTTGTTCACAAGATGCAACAGGTTGTTACCGCTTGATCTCATAGGATTTCGAAGATCTATTACTGATATTTTATATCCGTAGCACTTCGTTGCTATTGAACCGTAATTTCGAAGAAGGTCACCTTTTGTATCCGTTGTCATGAATGACATTCCTGATGCACATGCATACTCAAGATTAGGATACAACCAGTAAGCAGTTTTACCGACACCTGCTGCACCGATCATCATGCAATGCACGTCACCAGTATCTATCATTGCAGTTGTACTTTCCTTTGTAGAGGTACAACCTACAACAATTCCTTGTTCTTTTGGTCTCGTACTGGCATCGGTTCTCCACTTCTCTGGTTCAAATAAAACATGCTTATATGTTTTCTTGATTTCCGGTTGCGTAGCCCATCTTGCAGTACCGTGCTGACCGTCACCGACTGTTTTGTTTTTGATTCCTCGCATCGAGTACATATAAGAAAAAGCGGCAATTAGCAAGAATATAATTCCTATCGCTACTGCCGCTGTAAGTAATATTTGAATTCC
The DNA here is from genome assembly GCA_045646755.1 of Eubacteriales bacterium. Classification (GTDB taxonomy): domain Bacteria; phylum Bacillota; class Clostridia; order Oscillospirales; family CAG-272; genus UBA1740. The sequence continues at coordinate 8,356 of JAZRLJ010000112.1, forward strand.
TTCCATATTACTAACTCCTTATTCAATTTTCTGTTATCGGGAATCTAGCTTCTATATCAGTTTTCCATACTGATATTTCAGAAGAGTTAGGTATTACATATTCACCGATCAC
>JAZRLJ010000113.1:0-3191 GCA_045646755.1 Eubacteriales bacterium
ACTCTCAGTACAGAGAGCTTGCCGGCTTCGCTCAGTTCGGCTCAGACCTTGACGCAGATACCATGGCAAGACTTGAACAGGGTAAGAGAATAGTAGAGGTATTAAAGCAGGACAGAAATTCTCCTATTGCCGTTGAGCTTCAGGTCGCTATCATTTACGCCGTTGTAAATAATCTCTTAAAGGAGATAAAGGTAGAGGACATCGCTCGCTTTGAGGAAGAGCTATTTGAGTATCTCTCCCTCTCCAAGGAAGAAATTCTTGCCGAAATTCGCAACACGGGCTCACTTTCAAAAGAAAACGAGGCTATGCTGCGCGAGGCAATTACCTACACCAAGAATAAATTTCTCGGTATATCCGAGTAATTACTGAAAGGTTAGTTGCACATGGCAGGCGCATCAATGAATGATATAAAGGCGCGTATGAAGAGCGTAGAGAGCACCATGCAGATTACAAAGGCTATGGAGCTGGTTGCAACCTCTAAGCTTAGGCGCGCCAAGGAAAACGTTGAAAAATCCCGCCCATTTTATGAAATTTTAAGAGAAGCGATTAATACGATAAGGCGCTCGGGCGATGCAAAGGATACCCCGCTGACAAAAAAGCGAAGCGAGGGCAAATCCCTTTTCATAGTTATAGCGGGCGACCGAGGACTTGCGGGCGGATATAACTCAAACATTTTCAAATTAACCGAGCAGCTTTCAAAAAACAAGGACTCGGAGTTCCTTCCCATAGGAAAAAAGGCAACGGAATACTTAAAGCATAGAAACAGAAAGCTTTTTTCCGATGCCTTGCCGCTTACCGCCCAGGTCGGTGTGGGAAGTGCTATGGCGGCGGCAAACGAAATATACGAGGCATTTTTCAGCGGATACTTCCGCGAGATTTATCTCGTTTACACAAAATTCGTATCAATGATGACTCAGCTTCCCGTCTATGAAGAGCTTTTGCCGCTTGTCGGGGCGGAAGATGAGGACTCGGGACAAGGCTTTGACCCCATTATCGAGGAAGAACCCGAACAGCTTCTTTTGAGGGTTGTACCGGGATACGTCGGCGGTGTTCTCTACTCTGCCGTATGCGAGGCGCTTGCTTCGGAATCGGCGGCAAGAAGAACTGCTATGAATGCCGCAAACAAAAACGCGGGTGAAATGATAGATATGCTTATGCTTAAGTTTAACCGCGCAAGACAGGCAGTAATTACTCAGGAAATAACCGAAATAGTATCGGGCGCAGAAGCGCTTTAAGAAAGGAAAGCATTACAGATGGAAAAGAACATCGGTAAGGTAGTACAGATAATAGGTCCCGTTCTCGACATAAAGTTCGAAAACGGAAAACTGCCCGACCTACTTAACGCCATAGAAATCATGCACGAGGGCAGACGCGTCGTGTGTGAGGTTGCGGCTCAGGCAGGCGACGATACAGTGAGATGTATCGCAATGTCCTCTACCGACGGTATGTCAAGAGGCATGGAAGCAGTTGATACGGGTACGGGTATAACCGTTCCCGTAGGAGATAAAACTCTCGGAAGAATATTTAATCTTCTCGGCGAGGCAATAGACAATCTTCCCTCTCCCGAAACCGACGAGAGATGGTGTATACACAGAAATCCCCCCTCATTCTCAGAGCAGGAGGGCACTACCGAAATACTCGAGACGGGTATCAAGGTCGTTGACCTTATCGCTCCCTACGCAAAGGGAGGTAAGATAGGTCTGTTCGGCGGCGCGGGTGTTGGTAAAACGGTTCTTATAATGGAGCTTATCAACAATATCGCAAAGCAGCACGGCGGTATCTCGGTATTTACGGGTGTCGGCGAGCGTACGAGAGAGGGTAACGACCTCTACAACGAAATGAAGGAATCGGGCGTTATCAACAAAACGGCGCTCGTGTACGGACAGATGAACGAGCCTCCGGGAGCGAGAATGAGAGTCGCTCTCTCAGGACTTACAATGGCGGAATATTTCCGCGACAAAGAGGGCCAGGACGTTCTTCTCTTTATAGACAACATATTCAGATTTACTCAGGCGGGCTCTGAGGTTTCAGCGCTTCTCGGCCGTATGCCCTCAGCGGTTGGATACCAGCCCACGCTCGCAACGGAAATGGGTACGCTCCAGGAAAGAATTACCTCAACGAAGAAGGGTTCTATCACCTCAGTTCAGGCGGTTTACGTTCCTGCTGACGACCTTACAGACCCTGCTCCCGCAACGACGTTTGCACACCTTGACGCGACTACGGTTCTTTCAAGAGGAATTGCCTCCCTTGGTATTTACCCTGCGGTTGACCCCCTTGATTCTACCTCAAGAATACTCTCTCCCGACGTAGTGGGAATAGAGCATTACGAGGTTGCCAGAAGCGTACAGAGTATCCTTCAGCGCTACAAGGAGCTTCAGGATATTATCGCTATTATGGGTATGGATGAGCTCTCCGAGGACGATAAGCTCGTCGTAAACAGAGCGAGAAAAATTCAGAGATTCCTCTCTCAGCCCTTCTCCGTTGCAGAGCAGTTTACCGGTATGGAGGGTAAATACGTTCCGATTAAGGAAACCATACGCGGATTCAAGGAAATACTTGAAGGAAAGCACGACTCTCTTCCCGAATCGGCATTCCTCTTCGTAGGCACAATAGACGAGGCGGTAGAAAAGGCGAAGATGCTCGCGCAGAATTCAGAGGTCTAAAATGAGAGAATTTCATTTACAGATAGTAACACCCGACGGAATGGAGTTTGACGGTATGGCAGAAAGCCTGCTTGTACGCAGCGAGACGGGTGATATTGAAATAATGGCGGGACACGCCGACCTCTTTGCATCTCTCGGCGTAGGAAGAGCGCGTATCAAGACAGCCGACAAAAATCTTCTCGGCTCGTCCGCAGGCGGTTTTATATCGGTTAGTCACGGTGAGGTAAAGCTCGTAGCAACAACCTTTGAATTTAAGGAAGACATAAATCTTGGCAGAGCTAAAACCGCTAAAGAAAATGCGGAAGCAAAGCTCAGAGACGCAAAAAACGATAAGGAAATTCTGCTTGCTAAAGCAAAGCTTAAAAGAGCTCTCAACAGAATTGACGTAGCAACCTTTAAATAACGAAAAAAAGGGGGAAAACATAGGTTTTCAACCTCAGCTTTCCTCAAATTCGTACTAAAGTGGTAGAGAGGCACTGCGTGTTTGCACAATGCCTTTCGTTTTTTATTCGGTTATGCCTAAATACG
>JAZRLJ010000114.1:0-2391 GCA_045646755.1 Eubacteriales bacterium
GGAGAGAGCGGAGACATTCTCGTTCAGAAGGCTCCTGCCTGCACCATTCAGACTCAGGCTGAGGCTGTTTGTGAGCTTTTCGGCGGCGACAAGAACAACATCAAGGTTATCGGAATCCGCCACGGTGAGAAGATGTACGAAACCCTCCTTACCAACGAGGAGTGCGCTAACGCCATAGATATGGGCAATTTCTACCGCGTTCCCTGTGACAAGCGCGGCCTTAATTACGACAAGTACTTTAACAAGGGCGACGCTGAGAGAAACACTCTCACCGAGTTCAATTCAAATAACACCAAGCTTCTTAACGTAGAAGAAACCAAGGCAAAGATTGCCTCTCTCGCATACATACAGGAAGAACTTCTTAAGGCTGGTAAGTAATATGAAAATACTTATCACGGGCGCTGCAGGATTTGTCGGTAAGAACCTTGTCGCAGCTCTTAATAATATAAAGGAAGGGAAGGACAGGCGCTTTCCCGACCTTCAGATTGAAAAAATCTACGAATACGATATAGATTCTTCCGCCGAGCTTCTTGACGAGGCGTGCAAGGAGTCTAACTTCGTATTCAACCTTGCGGGCGTTAACAGACCGCAAAATCCCGAGGAGTTTATGCAGGGCAACTTCGGTTTTGCGTCAACCCTTCTCGATACGCTTAAAAAACACAAAAACACCTGCCCCGTAGTGCTTTCCTCGTCAATTCAGGCAACTCTCATCGGCAGATACGACAGTGACTACGGCAGAAGCAAAAAGGCGGGCGAGGAGCTTTTCTTCGAGTACGGAAAAGAGACGGGAGCAAAGGTTCTCGTTTACCGCTTCCCGAACCTTTTTGGCAAGTGGTGCAGACCGAATTACAACAGCGCCGTCGCTACCTTTTGTAATAACAAAGCGTGCGACCTTCCCATAACGGTAAACGATCCCACTGTAGAGCTCGAGCTCCTTTACATTGACGATCTCGTTGATGAGATGATAGCAGCGCTTCGCGGGGAAGAGCACCGTTGTGAGTTCGACGGTATAAAGACCGTCCTTACCGACGGCGGAAGATATTGTGCAGCTCCCATAACTCACAGAGTAACTCTCGGTGAAATCGTGGCACTTCTCGACTCCTTTAAGGCTCAGCCCGAAACACTTGTTATGCCCGAAATTCCCGATAATTCTTTCGCAAAGAAGCTCTATTCGACATATCTTTCCTATCTGCCAAAGGAGAAGGCGGCATTTCCACTTAAGATGAACGTTGATGCACGCGGCAGCTTCACCGAGCTTATCAAGACAGAAAAATGCGGTCAGTTTTCCGTAAATGTATCTCTTCCGGGAATAACCAAGGGACAGCACTGGCACAACACCAAGTGGGAGTTCTTTATAGTCGTTTCCGGTCACGGACTTATCCAGCAGAGGAAAATCGGATCGGACGAGGTTCTTAATTTTGAGGTCTCGGGTGATAAAATCGAGGCGGTGCATATGCTTCCCGGTTACACCCATAATATTATCAATCTCTCGGACACAGAGACCCTTGTAACGCTCATGTGGGCAAACGAGCTTTTTGATAAAAACAGACCCGATACCTTCTTCGAAGAGGTAAGCGTGAAAGAAGTGTAGCAACTGATTTTTACTGTGTTTGCTTCACGCGTTGAAATTTCGCATTTTTGGGGTTCGAACCCATAAATGCCGCAACAGGCGGTCCCGAAATTTCATTAAACTTTTGTATGGTCGCCACTTGGCGATAAAATGGAGGACTAAATGCAAATAAAACTTGACTATTCTGATGTAAAATGGCAAGAAAACGGAAAATTAAAGCTTCTTATAATCGTAGGAACAAGACCTGAGATTATAAGACTTGCCGCTGTTATAAATAAGTGCAGAAAGTATTTTGACTGCGTGCTTGCGCACACCGGACAGAACTATGATTATAACCTTAACGGTGTGTTCTTCAAGGATCTCTCGCTTGCAGATCCCGAGGTTTATATGAACGCGGTTGGTGATGATCTGGGCGCTACTGTCGGCAATATTATAAACTGCTCGTACAAGCTTATGGCAGAGATAAAGCCTGATGCGCTTCTTATTCTCGGTGACACCAACTCCTGCCTTTCCGCAATCTCCGCAAAGAGACTGCATATTCCGATTTTCCATATGGAGGCGGGTAACAGATGCAAGGATGAGTGTCTGCCTGAGGAAACCAACAGACGTATTGTCGATATAATTTCCGACGTTAACCTTGCTTATTCCGAGCATGCGAGAAGATATCTTGCAGACTGCGGACTTCCCAAGGAGCGCACCTATGTAACCGGCTCTCCCATGGCAGAGGTATTGCATGCAAATCTCGAGAGCATCAAGGCGAGCGACATTCTTTCCCGTCTCGGTCTTGAGAAGAAAAAATACATTCTTCTCTCTGCTCACAG
>JAZRLJ010000115.1:0-20791 GCA_045646755.1 Eubacteriales bacterium
CCGCACCTTTTGTTTTTAACAGTAATATTATATCAATTTTATTATCTTCAGGTTGTGAAAACGCCTTGATGTTTATAAAAAGAAAAACGCATTTTTAAAAGGATACATTGTATAAATTGCTCTAAAACAGAGTAAAAATAAAAAATCATACTTGCAAACGGTTAAGTTTTAAACAAGTATGATTTTTGTTTTATAGAAATGAATGGAAAATATTATAATAAAATGTCAAAAAAGTGCATATTCTGACGTTATGAACGAACGAGAGCAAGAAATTCAATTCAAATTTCACAGAGCTCGATTTCAGCCTCTGCGTTTATTTTTCCGTCGCCTCTGACGGTGCGGAAATAATAAAGACCGTTTTCTTCACCTCTGTAAACGGTGAGCGTTTCATCTGCAGGAGCTTCGGCAAGATAGGAAATAGAAATGGTTTTTATTCTCTTGTTTTCTAGAGGGAGAAATGCGGAGAACATATCCGGGTATACGGTGTTGTTCATGTGCTTGTTCTGGTCCACAGCTCCGTAAAGGACCTTGTAGCTTCCTACCTTTATCATATTAGAGGGGTGAGCTATTCGCGTAAGTGAAATTTCAAGGGGAGAGTAGGTATCAAGTCCAAGCTTGAAATCGGATACCTTTACAAGAGAGCGCGTTTCCGTATCAATAAGCGCCCAGACCGAAACGGCTCTTCCTATCGTTACTCCGTCTTTTTCAAGCGCGTAGCATCTGAGGAAGCTATAGCCTCTGCTGTCACAAGGGAAGGTTATGGCGCTGAGCTTTTCGTATGCATATACGGGTTCGGTAAATTCCATTTTTATCCTTGAAATAATGAATGCGCGTCCTCTTGCCTTAAGCTCGTCGTATGAAAGTCCGTTATCCGTAAGCTGTGACTGAGCCGCCCCCTGAATATATCTCATAAGAGCAGAGGTGCGCGCCACACCGTTAAAGTCTACGTCGTGTATATCTACTTCTACGTTTTTTCTGTAATACTGCATAAAAATCTCAATTCTTTTTTTCTTTATGATACACTAACGGAGGATGAAAATCAAGCAAAAAATGTAAATATTTGAATAAAAGTATAGACAAAACCAAAAAACAATGGTAAAATATGAAAAAAAGAGGTGAAATGAAATGACTGTTTTAACCAGAGATAATTTTAAGAGTGAGGTAGAGGAGTATAAGGGCCTTGTCGTTATAGACTTGTGGGCAACCTGGTGCGGCCCGTGTCTTATGCTTGCGCCTACCATTGACGAGCTTGAGAAGGAAATGCCCGAGGTTAAGTTCTGTAAAATTAACGTAGACGACGAGCGTGAGCTTGCAATGCAGTTTAAAATTCAGAGCATACCCACAGTAGCTCTCGTTAAGGATAACACCTTTGTGGATATGTCCGTTGGCCTCGTGCCCAAGGACAAGCTTAAGAAATTTATAAGCGAATATATCTGAAAAAATGAATAAACTTTTCGCATAAAAACAGACCGAAGGGCTTTCTTTTACAAAAAGCTCTTCGGCTTTTTTCTTTTTATGTAAAACTTAGCGTTTATAGGTCATAATATGAGGTTAAGTTAACCGTTGTTTTTGTTGAATTCTTTTCTTTCGTTCTGTTATAATCTATGGTAAAAAATAACAGTTTTGGAGAACAGAATGAAGACCTTTTTTAAGCTTGGATTTATGCTCGTATTTATCTTTTGCATATTTTTCTTTCCTATAAAAGCAGAGGCTAAGGGGAGCGAGACTTTAAGGAGCGGAGAGCTTTATACCGTAAAATCAACGGTTGGCGGATACTTGTTGGAGTTTGGTGAAATCAACCATTCCTATACGGAACTATCGGAAATTATTGAGTATATAACCCAACATGACGCTGAGGCGCAAATCAACTTTTCCGATATTGAGACGAGTGAGACTCTTATCTTTTCGGAAGGTAAATATCTCTTATCTGGAAAGCTGAAATTTAAGGGAGGTGCGGGTATTATCGTTGAGGGCTCCGGGCTTACGCTAAAGAATATTATTGTCGATTTTAGAGGAGGTGGAATACGTCATAAAAATGGGTATCTCGGCGTTGAAAACGCTTTTATAAAAGCGGATAGTACCGCAATAAAAATGGATTATTCCTCTTCTGCGGTTTTTGAGATGAAAAGCGGTGAGATTTCCGTATCCTCAGAGGATGCTGCGCTCCGTATTGAATACGGAACTGCGAGGATTGGCGGAGGAAGTATAAAAAACGGCACTGGCGCGGCAATTTATAGCTCGTCTACCCTAATTGTTTACGGAGCTCCGCAAATTTTTGGTATAGACTGCGATATGCTTCTTGCCGCTCCTATAACACTCAGCGAAGGAAATAAAAGATTTACTGCCGAGTGCAGAATAAAGTATGACAGAGAGTTTGAAAAGGGAAAGATAAGTGTAATAGCATACGGTGCAACGGAAGAAAACGAAGAAAAAATCAAGCTTTTCGACAACCTCGGCAGGGAGCAGAGAGTAAAATTTTACAGTGAGAATAATGCAACGAGGGAAAGAAATTTTTTAACGGCATATCTTCCTTATGAAATAAAATTTATGGGGAATACTACGGAAATTCAGTACAAGCTGCAGGGGGAAAAAATTGAGCCTCCCAAGCCGGATTTTCGCGAGGGATACGATTTCATTACGTGGAAATCGGGAGAGGTAAACGGAGAGAATTTTGAAATAAGCTCGGGCGCGACCGAAGATGCGGTTTTCTATCCTTCATATAAATTAAGAGCGCCAAGCTTTTTCTTTTCATCAATGGATTTTGTATACACAGAAGAGGGGAAATATCTCTCTTTAGAAAACCTCGAGCATCCGCTCTTAGATGACGGGATTATGTCGTATAGGTGGTTTAAGGACGGAGAAGAATTATCGGTATACAGTGATAAAATTTTGATAAAAAACGTTTCTGATAGCGGAAAATATAAATGTTTATTTACATTTTCGCACGGTTCTGACTTTGTAAGCATAGAAACTCCCGAAATTTCCGTTCTCGTTTCAAAGAAGCTTATTGAAGCGCCGACTATCCCGAGCGTCTATTATGACGGTCGCTTTCACGCTCCTGCCGTATACCCGCTCTCTACTTATACCGTGTCGGGTGACGGTGGAATAACAGCAGGTGAATATCCCATAACGTTTTGTGTGAACGACGCTGAAAACTATGGCTTTTTTCCTGACGGCAGAGAAAGTGTAACCGCGCATTTTAATATACAAAAAGCAGAGAATGAATGGTTAGAAAATATCGTCGCCTATAACGTTTATTCTTGGGAAAATCTTAAGGTCAAGGCAACGGCAAGGTTTGGTGAGGTAAGCTTTCTTTTTTCGGATATTCCTGACGGAGAATTCAGTGCGAATAAACCCATACTATCGGGCACCTACTTTGTAAAAGCTGTAGTATATGAAACCGATAACTATTTTGGCATTGAGTCCGATGCTCTTGAATTTAAAATTCTTACGGACGAGATTTCGTCTCTTTATATCGTGAGCGATGCCACAAATAAAAGCTATAAGGCGTTTGACCTATTTAATACTGACGGTCTTTCAGTATGCGTGGGATACGTTAGCGGCAGAGAAGAGATTCTATCCCCTTCAGATATAACTGTTTCCTATCACTGCGGTCAAACTTTGCTTTTTGGTGACTCGTCAGTTGTGATAAGCTACGGCGGAATATCCGTCTTGTATCCCGTTGACGTCTCCAAGGCTGAGTATGATATATCGAGTATCCTTTTTTATGATTCTGAGTATGAGTATAGCGGAAATTTTATTGCTCCATTGTTTGATCTGCCGTTACCTGTAGGACTTGACGGAATACCCCTTTCTGCTGAGATAGTTGGCGGAGGAACAAACGTGGGTGAGTATTTGGTAGAGCTTCGCTTTCATACCGAAAGTAAAAATTACAGTGTCCCCAACAGTATAAGAAAAGTTATGAGAATAACCCCGAAATCAGTTGAAATAATATGGGAGTCTTTGTCATACGTCTACGATGGCAATTTGAAAATTCCAAATGCATATTTTATAGACGTAAACGGAAATAAGATTACTCTCAGCGTAAAGGGTTCACGCTCGTTTGCGGGGGTATACGAGGCAGAGGCTTCTTTTGCAGGTAAGAATTACACTGCTGACAACAGCATTGCCGTTTTTGAAATATTAAAGGCGGACTACGATTTGTCAGGTGTATTTTGGAGCTCCTCGGAGTTTGTATACTCCGGAGGCGAGCTGTGTGTGACTCTTTGCGGTCTGCCGACCGGTGTTTCGGTTGTCGGTTATTCTGATAACCGAGCGACAAATGCGGGCACGTATACGGCTAGAGCGACTCTCAGCTATGACACGGAGAATTACAATCCTCCCGTAATTCAAGCTTTTGAGTGGAGAATTATGAAGGCAGAATACGATTTGTCGGGCATACAGTTTTCGGACGGAGAATTCGTGTATGACGGAAATAAGCATTTTCCACTTGTTGTTGGAGTTTTGCCGATAGGGTTTGACGGAAGCAGTCCTGTTTATAATTTCTCTCAGGGGGTCACCAACGTTTCAGAGGGAAAAACACTTATCAAAATAAGCTTTTCCACAAGCAGTAAAAACTACAATCCTCCTGCCGACATTTTTTGCTTTGTAACTGTATTGCCTCTTGAAATAGACGTCGAATGGGCGAATTTCAGCTTCACTTACAGCGGATTGCATTTTTCTCCGTCGGCTACTGCGCCCGAGAGCGAGATAGTTGTAAGCGGCGCGCAAGTTAACGCAGGAAGATATATCGCAGAAGCAATGGCGCTAGACACTAACTACAGTGTAAAAAACAGCGAATGTGAATTTGAAATACTGAAGGCGGAGAATAGCTGGAGCATTCAGCCCTCTGTAAGCGATATATACTCTTCACAGAGCATTTCGGGAATAGGGCAGGCGGAATACGGAAAAACCGAGTATATATATTCTTCGGATACGGTTGATATAATCTCACCCCCCTCGTCGAAAGGAATCTTTTATTTCATGGCGGTGTGCGAGGGGGACGAAAATCACCTGCCGATAAGCTCGGAGTGGTTGAGATTTGAAATAATAGAAGTAGTGGCAGTAGATTTTTTCATAGAAATGGTGAAAGATAGTTTTCTGTCGCTTGATAAAATAGGCGAGGGTGATTTCAGAGCCTTTGTAAAAAATAACGATGCCTCGATTATAGAAATTCCGTATTCCGAAATCGGTATCGTTTATCTTACGGGCGACTGTTTGCATTTATCTGATGAGGCGGTATGCTTCACCTATCAAAATTTCAGCATAACCGAAGCTATCGGTGTTTTACGCAGAGATTACGATCTTTCAGGCGTATTCTGGGACGGACTCAGAGTAGTCTATGACGGACGGGAGAAGCACGCGCAGGTTCTCGGATTACCTGACGGAGTAGAGGTTATAGCCTATATAGGAAACGGCTCTGTAAATGCGGGTATGTACGTTATCAGCGCAAGGCTTAGCTACGATACGGAAAATTATAACGAGCCTATACTTGCAGATGTGATAATGAGTATTGAAAAGCAAACTGTTTTTATACCCGATATTTTAAGTGTAGATTATACCTCGGAGCTTATTTTTCCTTCCGTTGCCGAGTCTGACCTCTATTATTACGAATTTGAAGGCGCAAGAAATGCGGGTGAATACAAAATTTTATTCGCTCTACGCGACACGGAAAATTACACCTTTGAGGATGGCGTGAGTCAAATCGAAAAAAGCTTTATCATTAACAAAATAAAGCTTACGGTAGAGGTCTCTGATATTGAAAAGTATCTTTTCGGTAAGTATGGAGATGCTGAGTATAGAATTGTAGAAGGAAATCTTATTGAGGGAGAGAATATTTACCCAATTTACGAGATAGGCGAGGACTGTATCACAGTAAGATTTGAAAACGAAAACTATAGTATAGACGTTATTGACGGTAAGATTAATAAATATGGCAGACTTTCACCTAAGGATACGAGGCTTTTCGTTTTTCTGTTAGCAGTATTTATTTTCGGCTCGGTAGGAATTGTTTTGATTATCGTAAACAGGAAAAGAATTTTACATTTTTACCGTCTTTCTTCAAATAGCAATGACACTTTTATTCCGACACCCCCGATAGTAAGCGAGCCTGACTGCAGAGAAGAGACGAATATTGTTTACGGTGAGTCGAATGAAGCTGAAGAGGAAGCGTTGGAAGATGAAGATGAGGAAACCGATACTCCTCTCGTTATCGATGCTGAGTATGCCGACAGTGTGATAACCGACTCTCTTGCCAGAGACTTGATAAGACGGGAAAACGAGATACAGACAAACGGAGCGGCGAAAAAAATTATAAACGTCGACACGCTTTCAAGAAGCTTTTTACCAAACGACAGAGTTGATATAAATATTTTGAAGAATAAGAGCCTGATTCCCTATGACACGGGATATGTAAAAGTTCTTGCTAGAGGTATAATTGATAAGCCTCTGTTCGTGTACGCAAACGATTTCAGTCTTTCTGCGGTGAAAATGATTGCTTTGGCGGGCGGTAAATCGGTAAAGGTCGATACGATTTCCATAGACAATGCAAAAATTAGAAAAAAGACTTGAAAAAAAGACGTAAAGGTGTTAAAATTATCTTAGCAGATAGAGCCGCAGTCGGCAAATAACGACTGCGGCTCTTTAAAATTTAAGGAAAAGATATGGAAATTCTTTTTAAGGACGAAAATATAGTTGCCGTATATAAAGAGGCAGGAATACCAAGTCAGCCCGACCCGTCAGCAGATGCTGATGCTATGACACTCTGCTCGTCTCAGCTTGCCGAAATGGGAGAGAGGAGCACAGAGCTTTTCTTGGTGCATAGGCTCGACAGAGTGGTTGGCGGTGTTCTTGTTTTTGCGCGCAATAAGAAATACGCCGCGATTTTATCCGAGGCTGTTGCTGACAGAAGCGCCGAGAAGGAATATCTTGCCGTTGTGGAGGGGGATGCTCCCGGCGGACTTCTTACCGACCTTATATTCAAGGATGCAAGGGCAGGCAAGGCTTTCGTCGTTGACAGAAAGCGCGCCGGAGTAAAGGAAGCCTCTCTTGAGTATGAGCCTATTGAAAAAATACAGATTGATAACAGAATTCTATCTTTAGTGAGTGTAAAGCTTCATACGGGAAGATTTCACCAGATACGCGCGCAGTTTTCGTCTCGCAAGATGCCTATTGTTGGTGACGGAAAGTACGGTAGCCGTGATAACGGAGCTCGTTTGCCAGCGCTTTTTGCTTTCCGTTTTTCTGTAACTATAAAGTCTCGAAAATACGAATTTACCAAAATACCAGATAAAGAAAATTACCCTTGGAGCCTTTTTAATTATGACTGAAAAGCTGTATTATACCGATGCATACATATCAGAATTTGAAACCCGCGTCATATCATGTGTAAGTGAGGGTAACGGATATGCCGTAGTGCTTGAAAAAAGCGCGTTTTTCCCCGAGGAGGGCGGTCAGTATTCCGACAGAGGCTTTCTTAACGGAAGCCGAGTTCTTAACGTAAAGGAAAAGGACGGAATTATATACCACTATACCGATTTGCCGCTTGCCGTAGGAGATAGCGTTATCGGCAAAATAGACTTTGACGAGAGATATGAGAAAATGCAGTGTCATACCGCAGAGCATATACTCTCGGGACTTATACATAAGATTTATTCTTTAAATAACGTAGGCTTTCATCTAGGTGCGGAAGAGGTGACTATGGACATCTCTGCGCCTCTTTCCTCAGAAGAGCTTATTGAAATAGAGCGTCTTGCAAACGAGGCGGTTTATGCAAACGTTGAGGTTGTCAGCCTGTATCCAACGCAGGAAGAGGCCGCAAAGCTCGAATATCGCTCTAAGCTTGATATAACTGAAAATCTCAGAATTGTAAAAATAGGTGATTTTGATATGTGCGCCTGCTGTGCTCCTCATCTGAAATCTACGGGTGAGATAGGACTTATAACCATTCTTGACGCGGTAAAGCTCCGCGGAGGAATGAGAATTAGCATAGCGGCAGGAAGAAGAGCCTATCGCATTTATCGAAAGATGTATGAAAATCTATCCGACATTTCACACGCGCTTTCAGTCCCGAGAACTGAAACTGCCGAAGCGGTTGAAAGAACGCTCTCTGCGTTTGAGGAAAAGAAAACCGAATATAAGGCAGCCCGTTCAATGTATTTTGAGAGGGAAGCTGAGCTTATGGAGAAAAGCGACTTAAACATACTCTTGACCTATGAGGATGCGACTGTTGAAGAGCTTAGAATAATTGCGAATAAGGCTACCGATAAAACCGACGGTATTCTTATTCTCCTTTCGGGCAAGGATGGAGATTATAAATATCTTCTTTCCTCTAAAACGGTTGACTTGAAGCCCGAAATAAAGAAAATAAACGCCGCCCTCTGCGGTAAGGGCGGCGGTAGCTCGGTTATGGCGCAGGGAAGCTTCGCTGCATCGCTTACCGAGATAAAGAAATATTTTATTTAATATCGAAGTTCAGCACGAGCTGAGCCTTGGTGGGAGCGAGCTTAGTGAGTTTTATTCCCGCAGCCTGAAGCATTCTCTTAGATGCGATGTCGGATACCGTTCCGTTGTATTTATCTGAAAGATATACTACCTCGGATACGCCCGACTGAATTATAGCCTTAGCGCATTCGTGACAGGGAAAAAGGCTTACGTAAAGCTTAGAGCCTGCGAGTGTCTTTCCTCTTGAATTGAGAATTGCGTTAAGCTCTGCGTGAACCACGAACTGATACTTTGTCTCGCCGCGGCTCTCGTCTCTGTTCCAGGGAAAATCGTCATCGGAGCAGCCCTGAGGAAATCCGTTATATCCCGTAGAAAGTATTCTGTTCTGGTCGTCCACTATACAAGCGCCAACCTGTGTGTTGGGGTCCTTCGACCTCTGCGCCGCGAGTAGCGATACTCCCATAAAATAGTCATCCCAGCCTATGTAATCTGTTCTCTTGTCGGACATAAAAGGCACCTCACAAAAAATGTTATAACTATTCTAACACAAATATTTTGTATTGTCAACACCAAGTAAGGAAGCGAGGAGAAAATGACGGATTTAACAAATGAATACAAATCCTGCCGTCTTTGCTCCAGACTTTGCGGAGTTGATAGAACTGCGGGAAATATCGGATATTGTAGGTCTACGGATAAAATAAGAGTTGCAAGGGCGTCTCTTCATAAATGGGAAGAGCCGATAATTTCGGGTGAGCGCGGCTCAGGTACTGTATTCTTTTCAGGATGCTCACTCGGTTGCGTTTACTGTCAGAATAGAGAAATAAGCAGAGGTGAGGTCGGTAAGGAAATAAGTGAAGAGCGACTTTCCGAAATTATGCTTGAGCTTAGAGATAAAGGCGCTCACAACGTAAATCTCGTAACCCCTACACACTACGCGCCAAGCATAGTAAAATCAGTTGCGATGGCAAGAGAGACGGGACTTGATATTCCGATAGTTTATAATACCTCCTCTTATGACACGCCGCGTACAATTGAAATTCTTTCTGATACTGTCGATATATATCTTGCTGATATGAAATATTATCTCCCTAAAAGCGCGCGAGAGCTTTCTTTTGCAGAAAATTATCCCGAGGCCGCTGCGTCTGCTCTTGGGAAAATGATAGAGCAGAAGGGAAGCGCCGTTATAGAGAATGGACTTATGAAGAGCGGCGTTATAATAAGAGTGCTTCTTCTTCCGGGACATCTTGCCGAGGCAAAGCTTATTTCTTCGTATCTTCTTTCCGAATACGGCGATTCTATTTACATAAGTCTTATGAGTCAGTATACTCCCATAGGAGATTTGCCCGCATCTCTAAACCGCAGGGTTACCAAAAAGGAATACTCCGAGCTTTGTGACTATGCTTTAAAGAAGGGGTTAAAAAACGGATTTATCCAGGAGGGCGAAAGCGCCTCGGAGAGCTTTATACCCGAATTTGACCTCTTTGGAGTATAAAAAAACGTGTTTTCAAGTCGAAAACACGTTTTTTGTTTTATTGTTTTATCGCCTGTCTTTTCTTTTTGTCGCGAAGTCTGTAATCCTTTGAGCGAATTTTCTCAATTACTATGTTGTATATAGCAAGAGAAAGAACTGCCACGACTATAACTACGGTAGTTATATGAACCCAAAGCTCCGTTGAATTTTCTGTTTTCAGGCTTTCCCAGAGAGAGTTGGTATAGTCCTGAATTTCGGGAGAAAAGCTCTTATAACAAGGATTATATGCATAGTCCTTGTTAACCTCTTCGGGAGTTTTTCCGTAAAGAATTTGAATAGCATCCGGTGTATACTCAAGCAAAGCGTCGGTGTATTCGTCTGGTATATCGTCAAACACCAGATTTCGTACGAGCTTATTGGGAGAAGCGTAGCCGATGTAAGTAGCGTTTGCAATAGCAGGCTTCTCGGAGAGCATAAAGTTGATAAATTCCTTTGCCGCCTCATGATTCTTTGAGGATTTAGGAATACACATAGAGTCTACGAAGTAGTTTGAACCTTCCTTAGGGTAGTAGAAGCAAAGGTCTTCGTTATCGCCCGCCATAGTTATGAAGTCACCTGCAAAGTAGGGGGCAATGGCCGCTGACGCGGTAGTCATTTTATTGAAAATCTCGTCGTTTACGTATCCCTGAATAAGAGGCTTTTGCTCCATAAGCTTATTTAGAGCTTTGTCCCAATCAGCTGTGCTTATAGAGTTAACGTCAAGTCCTTCAAAGTACATAGCAGAGGCAAATGCGTCTCTGGGGTTGTTAAACTGAAGAATTTTTCCTCTGTATTTTTCGTTCCAGAGAAGTGACCAGCTTTGAGCCTTGACGTCCTCCTCGTCAACGAGAGCTTGGTTGTATATAACACCGAGCATACCGTAGGTATAGGGAACAGAATACATATTGTTGGGGTCAAAATAGAGATTTTTGAACTGGTCGTCTATATTGACGTAATTCTTGATGGTCGTAGCGTCAAAGGGGAGAAGCATATCCTCTTTTATCATCTTATCAATCATATAATCCGAGGGGATTACTATGTCGTAAGAGCCTGCGCCGCTTTTGAGCTTGGAATACATATCCTCGTTGGTCGCGTAGGTGGAATAATTTACTTTGATTTTTTTGCCGAATTTTTCAAAGTAATATTCCTCGAATGCCTTAACCGAATCAAGCGAGCCTTCAAATCCGTCCGAGATGTATTCGCCCCAGTTGAATACGTTGAGCACAATCGTTCTTCCGTCATCTTCGGGAGCAGGATTTTCATCTGTATTGTCATTGTTGCCGCAAGATGTAAATAAAAGTGTGCATATTAGTGTGAAAACTATTAAAAACAGGAGCTTGAATGATTTTTTCATTATTTTTTTGCTCCTTTCTTCTTAGCCTTCTCAAGTTTCTTTCCGCTTCTGATATTGGAGATTATAAGAAGAAGGAATATGGTAACGATAACAAGAGTTGAGAGCGCGTACATATCGGGAGTAACCTTCTTCTTCGTCATTGAATAGATGAGAAGAGGAAGGGTCTGGAAGCTGGACGAACCAACGAAATAAGATATAACGAAGTCGTCAAGCGAAAGTGTAAACGCCATTATCATACCCGAGAGTACACCGGGCATAATGTTTGGAAGCTTAACCTTGAAGAACGCCTTGAAGGGCGTGCAACCGAGGTCCAGCGCTGCTTCGGAAAGAGTGTCGCCAAGCTCGTTGATTCTCGGCAGCACCGAGAGAATAACGTAGGGAAGACAGAATGTGGTATGAGCTATAAGCATAGCGGCAAATCCCACGTTATCGTATTCTATATTAAGAATTCCGAATACTGCAACGAAGAAGAGCATCATAGACATACCTGTAACGATATCGGGGTTCATCATCGGCACGTTAGTAACCGAGGTGACCGTTGTCTTTGCGATATGGCTTCTCATTTTGTATATTCCCTCAGCTGCCGCAGTACCTATAACGGTGGAAATCAGTGCCGAGAGCACTGCGAGAATAAGAGTGTTTCTCAGTGCGGTGAAGGTTTCGGGCGAGCTGAAAAGCTCCTTGTACCATCTGAAGCTGAATCCTTCAAAAAGTGCTGTGCTGTTTGCGGAATTGAAGGAGAAGAGAATAAGGGTGAGTATCGGTATGTAGAGAATACCGAAAATAAGCGTGATATAAATTCTGGAGGCGTATTTCATACGATAATACCTCCGTCATCGGAATCGGTAAACTTATTCATTACCGTAAGGGATATGATAATGAGTATCATCATAACGAAGGATATAGCAGCGCCAACGTTAAGCGCTCCGGTAACGAACTGTCTTTCAATGGTATCACCGATAAGTTCAAATGTACCGCCGCCGAGCTTCTGTGAAATGTAGAAGGTGCTTATCGAAGGAACGAGTACCATAGTAACGCCTGATATTATTCCCGACATAGAAAGAGGAAGAATAACCTTTGTCATAACCTTTATGGGGCTGCAACCGAGGTCACTTGCCGCTTCCCACATATTCTTGTTGATTTTAGACACACAGGTGTAAATCGGAAGAACCATATAGGGAAGGAAATCGTATACCATACCGAATATAACCGCGCCCTTAGTGCCTACTATGTGCATAGTAGTGCCGAGCAGGGTATTGAGAAATCCGCCGTCATCGAGTATTGCCATAATCGAGTAGGTGCGTATCAGCAGGTTTGTCCACATGGGCAGCATGAGAAGCATAATGAAAAGTCTCTGATTTTTAGGCTTAGCCTTTGCAATCATATAAGCAAGAGGGTAACCTATGACAAGGCAAACCGCCGTAGCTATAACGGCGAGCTCTATTGAAAGAGCGAAAATAGGAGCGTATTCCGAGAGAGAAGCGATATTTTCAAAGGAAAAAGCGCCGTCAGCATCGGTAAACGCATAATAAACGACTATCAGTAGCGGCAGAATAATAAAGAGAACAGCCCAGAAAATATGGGGAGCTGCCGCGATAGATCGCATAAGTGATCTTTTTTTATTCATTTTTAATCCGCGGGAGAGGTATCTCCCAAACTGCTTTCCTAAGATTAAAATTCCTCTGCGGTGTCCGCGTCGGAGAGCTGGTCTATTTCGTCTGAGAAGGACGAGTAGTCACCGAATTTGCCCGAATACTTGGACTTTTTCATTATGTGAATGGCATCGGGCTCGATATAGAGACCTATAGTCTGCTCGGGAGCAACGTAATCGGTGGACTGTATCATCCATTTGAAGCCCTTTATGTCGACTATAATTTCATAATGAACGCCCTTGAAGGTAACGTTTGTTACAAGACCTGTAAGCATACCCTTCTCTACGGGTACGACGTCGACGTCCTCGGGACGCACTACTACGTCTACAGCCTCATTCTTTTCGAATCCGCCGTCGACACAGTCAAATACGTGACCTGCAAATTTAGCCTTTCCATCTTCCAGCATAACGCCGTCAAGTATATTACTCTCGCCGATAAAGTCGGCAACGAAAGCATTTTTAGGCTCGTTATAAATATCTGTGGGCGTGCCTATCTGCTGTATCTCACCGTCTGCCATAACCACGATGGTGTCAGACATTGAGAGCGCTTCCTCCTGGTCGTGAGTTACGTATATGAAGGTAATACCGATTGCCTGCTGAATAGTTTTAAGCTCGTTTTGCATATCCTTTCGGAGCTTGAGGTCGAGAGCGCCGAGAGGCTCGTCGAGAAGAAGCACCTTAGGATGAGAAATGAGAGCTCTTGCTATAGCTACTCTCTGCTGCTGACCGCCTGAAAGGGTGCTGACACTCTTATTTTCAAATCCCGAGAGAGCAACCATTGAGAGCATTTCGGTAACGCGAGTTTTTATTTCATCTTCCTTTAATTTCTTTAAACGAAGAGGGAATGCAATATTTTCGTAAACATTAAGATGAGGGAATAAGGCATATTTCTGGAACACCGTATTTATGTTTCGTTTATAAGCGGGCACGTTGCTGATTTCCGCGCCGTCGAAGTAAAGCTGACCTTCGTCAGCCCATTCAAATCCGCCAATGATACGCAGAGTAGTCGTTTTGCCGCATCCCGAGGGGCCGAGCAGAGTAATAAACTCTCCGTCTCTTATGTAGAGGTTCATAGAATCTATGACCTTTTCTCCGTCGTAAGATTTTGAAATCCCTTTCAACTCAATGAGCTTAGTCATTTTCTTAAAATCTCAGATCCTTTCTGTAAGCGAAAAATCGCCCTTTACTTTAACGAAAGTAATTATAGCAAAAAGATACGAGATTTGCAATAGTTTTTTTCAAAAATATTCGCATTTAAACGGAAATAATCGAATTAAGCTGAGATTTTTCCACGAAAAAAACTGTAAAATCTCGGAAAATCTCTCAAAATCTCTCAAAATCTCGTTAATCCTCGAAATTAGTGTTGTTTTGCAAAAATAAAATTTGCTGCAAAAATACTGTAAAAAAAATGAAAAAAATCCAATATCCGCCGTCAAAAAACATAATCATAAACAGGGAGAGGAAAACAAAGAGCGAACTGACGAAAACAGTTATATGAGGCATGAGCCTTTCGCTAACCTCAAATCCGAAAAGAAGAGAGAGAGTATTGGAGGTTACTTTGTAGCCGTCAAAATCCTTCATAGGCATAAGATTTGAGAGCGCGGTTGCGAGATTTATAACCGCAAAGGTAGTAGACATCCGAGCAAAAACAAACGCAAAAAGGAGATTTATCACAGGTCCGCCGAGAGCAATCACTATCTCCTCCTTGTACGACGCTTGTGCGCGGGTTTTTATTCTAAATCCTGACGCAACTGCTCGCGGAAGAGAAAAATCCTTTTTTAAAAAGCATAGCACGGCAATGTGTCCCAGCTCGTGCACCAAGGCGGCAATGACGGTAAGTACAGTCATCTTTATATCGGAGAAGCTCAGCATCAGCAGAAACCAGAAAAGAGCGGATAACAGATTAAGCAGCAGGTTTAAAAAGTTTTTCATAGCGAGCGGCACACCCCCGAAAATAAGAGCTTTAAAATTACATTAACCTATATGTAAATACCTTGACAAATTATTATAAATATGCTATCATTTTTTTATAATGCTTTTCGGAGGGATACAATGGCTAAGAAAACCGAATATGATGACCAAAGTATAAAAAGCCTTAAAGGCGCAGAGCGCGTACGTAAGCGTCCTGCGGTAATTTTCGGTTCAGACGACCTTGAGGGTTGTCAGCATTCCTTTATAGAAATTCTTGCTAACTCGGTTGACGAGGCGCGAGAGGGCTACGGCGATAAGATTATCGTAAAGAAATATAAGGATTTGTCAATAGAGGTAGAGGACTTCGGAAGAGGTGTTCCTCTCGGATATAACGAAAAAGAAAAGAGATGGAACTGGGAGCTCGTTTTCTGCGAGCTTTACGCAGGCGGTAAGTACGATAACAACGACGGAAATTCCGCATACGAGTTTTCTCTCGGTCTTAACGGACTCGGCGCTACCGCAACTCAGTATTCATCGGAGTATATGAGCGTAAAGTCTTACAATAAAAAGACCTTGTCGGAAATGGATTTTGTATCCGGTAATCCCAAGGGAGAGCTCAGAGTTTCTGATATAATAGCCGCTCCGGGTTCAAAGAAGACGGGTACTATCATAAAGTGGCGTCCTGACCTAAAGGTGTTTAAGGAAATAGATATTCCTCTTGATTTTCTTGAGAAAACACTCAGAAGACAGGCGTTTATCAATGCGGGAATAAAGTTTATTCTTGAAAACGAGGTTTCTGCGGGCAAGTTTGAAAGAAGCGAGTTCTTCTATAAGGAAGGTATCGCCGACTATATGGCAGAGGTTACCGAGGGACAAACCTTGACTCCTCTTCAGCTTCTTAAAATTGAGACCAAGGGTCGTGACAGAGAGGACCTTCCCGATTATAAATTCAAGGCTGAGACAGCCTTCTGCTTTGCAGAATCAGGCTCACACGAGTATTACCACAACTCCTCGTTTCTTGAGTACGGAGGCGCGCCCGATAAGGCTGTAAAGGCTGCGTTTGTGTATGCGATAGATAAGTATATTAAGACTCAAAATAAATATTCCAAGAATGAGTCTAAAGTATCATTTTCCGATATAGAGGACAACCTTGCCGTCATAGTCAATTCCGCGTCCACACAGACCTCCTACGAGAACCAGACGAAGAAGGCTATAACGAACGCGTTTATAGGCAAGGCGCTTACGGATTTCCTGAAAACGAAGCTGGAGATTTACCTTACCGAAAATCAGACCGCAGCAAATACTATAATGAACCGCGTTCTCACTAACAAGAGAGCAAGAGAAGCGGCTGAAAAGACCAAGACCGACATCAAGAAGAAGCTTACGGTCACCATGGACGTCTCGAACAGAGTAGAGAAGTTCGTGCCGTGTCGTTCAAAGGACCCCGAGCTTCGCGAGATATATATAGTTGAGGGTGATTCGGCTATGTCCAGCTGTAAGACGGCAAGAAATGCTGATTTTCAGGCTATAATCCCCGTAAGAGGTAAGACTCTTAACTGTATGAAGAGTTCGTACGATAAGATTTTTGCCAGCGACATCATAGTTGACTTGCTTAAAGTAATCGGATGCGGGGTAGAGGTTAAGTCCAAAAAGGGCGATCTCGCAACATTTGATTACAACCTACTCAAGTGGAACAAGATAATCATATGTACGGATGCGGACGAGGACGGCTTCCAGATAAGAACGCTGCTTCTTACGATGTTCTACAGACTACTTCCCACTCTTATTGAAAAGGGAAAGATATTTATCGCAGAATCTCCTCTCTTTGAGATAAACTCAGGCTCTGAAACCTACTTTGCATACAACGAGCAGGAGAAAAACGATATTATAGAGAAGCTCGGCGGCAAGAAATATACTCTTCAGCGCTCTAAGGGTCTTGGTGAGAACGAGCCTGAAATGATGTCAAGAACGACGATGTCTCCTCAAACCAGAAGACTTATAGCGGTAACTCCTGCAGATGCAGAAGCGACGGCAAAGATGTTTGACGTGCTCCTCGGTGATGCTCTTGCAGAGAGAAAGAAATTCATAACCGAAAACGGACACCGTTATATCAAAGATGCAGATATTTAATGAAAGGTAATTATATAGAAATGGCAGAACTTAAGAAATCAACAAAATTTGAAGGTGTAAAGGGCCCTCTCCTCACTATCGTTATGGACGGTGTGGGACTTGCAAAGGATAACGGAGCAAACGCAGTTGCGACCGCATATACCCCCACCCTCGACAGAATTATGAAGGAATATCCCACTCTTGCGATAAAGGCGCACGGAACTGCAGTCGGACTTCCCGGCGATGATGATATGGGTAATTCAGAGGTTGGACACAATGCTCTTGGCTCGGGACAGGTGTTCGCTCAGGGCGCAAAGCTCGTTTCTCAGTCAATAGAGAGCGGAAAGATATTTGAGTCGGCAACCTGGCAGGAGCTTATTGGAAGTGTAAAGGAGAAGGGTACTACTCTTCATTTTCTCGGACTTTTCTCTGACGGAAACGTTCATTCTCACATAGATCACCTTAAGGCTCTTATCGTGAGAGCAAAGGCTGACGGAGTATCACGCGTTAGAATTCATATTCTTCTTGACGGTCGTGACGTTGGTGAGACCAGCGCGCTTGACTACGTTCGTCCCTTTGAGGAATTTATCGCAGCTCTCAATTCTTCGGATTTTGACATAGCAATAGCTTCCGGTGGCGGAAGAATGCAGATTACAATGGACAGATACGAAGCAAACTGGGGAATGGTAGACCTTGGATGGAAGACTCACGTTCTCGGTGAGGGCAGACAGTTTGCATCTGCAGAAGAGGCTATTACCGCATACAGAAACGAAACTAAGGTTATAGACCAAGATCTTCCTCCCTTCGTTATTACTAAGGACGGAAAGCCTGTCGGAACAGTTGAGGATGGAGACAGCGTAATATTCTTTAATTTCCGTGGCGACCGTTCCATTGAAATATCCAAGGCGTTTGAATCGGGCGCTGATTTTGACAAGTTTGACAGAAAGAGAG
This sequence comes from Eubacteriales bacterium, assembly GCA_045646755.1. Classification (GTDB taxonomy): domain Bacteria; phylum Bacillota; class Clostridia; order Oscillospirales; family CAG-272; genus UBA1740. Next base: position 17,929 of record JAZRLJ010000115.1, read on the forward strand.
TTCCTTCCGTTCTTTATGCTGGAATGCTCGAGTATGACGGAGACCTTCATATTCCTTCAAAGTACCTTGTAAATCCCCCTACAATCACCAATACTATGACTGAGTATCTTGTAAGCGCGGGTATCAACGAACTTGCTATATCCGAAACTCAGAAGTCCGGACACGTAACCTACTTCTGGAACGGAAATAAGTCCGGTAAGTTCTCCGAGGAGCTTGAAACCTATATCGAGATTCCCTCTGACGTAGTACCTTTTGAACAGCGTCCTTGGATGAAATGTGCTGAGATTACCGATAAGCTTATCGAATGTATAAGAAGCGGAGAGTATAAGTACCTCAGAGTTAACTTCCCGAACGGTGATATGGTAGGTCATACAGGCTCTTTTGCAGCTACGCAGTGCTCTATGGAGGCTCTCGACCTTCAGCTTGCCAGAATTCTTGCTGTTGTAGATGAGCTTGGCGGCGCTGCGCTTATCACTGCAGACCATGGAAACGCAGATGAAATGTACGAGATAGATAAGAAGACCGGCGCTCCCAAGGCAAACAAGGACGGAAGTTTTAAGGCTAAGACCAGCCACACTCTTAATCCCGTTCCTTTCATTATTTACGATAACTTTACCGCCGACAGATACACGGTTAAGCTTGGAAGAGAAGACTTCGGTCTTTCCGCAGTAGCGGCAACTACTGTAAATATGCTTGGATACGAGGCTCCTGCAATCTGGGATGAATCCATGATAGAGCTTTAATTTTTTGAAAAATCTCCCTTAAGGTGAAAAAGCCCTAGGGGAGATTTTGTTTTTTATGTGTTTTTTTTACTAAGTTGCATATAATGATATAACGAATGAAAAGAAGATAATAAAGCCACTTTTTCAAAAAAATAAAATAAATTCAAATTTCTTCGATTTGTTCATACTTTAGACATATTTATCTGTTACAATAATTCCCGCTTTGTATGTGTAAAGCGTATTGTAAAGTTGTTCGGAGGTAATTATGGTTTTTGACAATCTTAAGATAAAGCACAAGACTTTCGGTGAAGGAACCGTTACGGTTATGGACGGTAAGTATATGACCGCTTCATTTGGTTCTTTTGAGAAAAAATTTGTATACCCCGATGCCTTCGAGAATTTTTTGACTCTTGATGACGGTACTGTCAGCGCTGAAATACTCGAAGATATCAAGAATGCTAAGAAGGCTAAGCAGATTATCATAGACAAAAAGGATGAAGAAAACCGCCGTGCTATGACTCACGGAATCGTGATACCCGGCAAGGAAATAGGCGTGGTAGAGGTTGAAGAATAAGACTTCGCTAAGTGAAAGCGGAATTGACAGAGCGGTATACTCTCAATTCCGCTTTTTCTATTGACTAAATAAGAAAATAGTTGTATAATCATCTTATAAAAAACAGGAGGGAATTATGTCACCGGAAGTTATCGGCTATGTTTTGTCGCTTTTCTACGGACTTTTGTGTCTGCTTCTTGCGGTCATACTTAATAAGCTTGGCGTTTCCAAGCCATACTGTCGCAAGGCTGTACATATCTTGGTAGGATTCGAATGGGTCATTTTGTACGCATTTATGGGACCTAGCATTCATTTTCTGGCAGTTTGTCTTGCGTTTCTTGCCTTGCTCTCCGTAATATACTTTAAAAAATTTCTTCCTATGATATCATCTGACGGTGAGAATGCTCCGGGAACGGTATATTACTGCGTAGCAATGTCCGTTATGGCTCTTATATGCATTTTCGTTCCGGAGATGGCAGTACCCTTCGGTATCGGTGTATTTTGCACCTCGTTTGGGGATGGATTTGCTGGACTTGTTGGGCAGAGTATTAAGAAGCATAATCCTAAGATATTCAGAAACAAGAGCTTATTCGGCGCTCTTGCGAATTTCATCACCTCCTTTGGCGTAGCAGAGATTTTTACTTATAGCTTTGATATGGGACTTGCTCATTGGCAGTGCGTTATGATAGCCTTGATGTCGGTTATGCTCGAGCTGCTTGGAGCATTCGGTCTTGATAATATCCTTATCACTCTCGTTACCTCCTTCCTTGCGTACGCATTTATGTATCTTCCATGGGTAAGATCGTATCTCGCTCCGATTATGCTCACACCCCTTGTTATAATTCTTGTGATACAGAAAAAAGCTCTTACAAGAAGAGGACTTTTTGTGGCTCTATTTCTTGATTTGATTATATCCCTTACACTTGGAAATTTTGGCTTTATTCTTCTGCTCGCATTCCTTTTTTTGAGTATTGCAATAGATAAGGTAAAGAAACTTGGAAAGTGCGAGGATACCGTAACTAAAAAGGGCGACTGCCGTGACGAAATACAGGTTATCGCAAACGGGCTTATTCCAATGGTCCTTGCGCTTATGTATTTCTATACCAAGAATTTTCTGTTTGTAATTTCGTACGTATCCGTTCTTGCAGAAGCCTTTGCCGATACTGCGGCATCTGGCGTTGGCGTCTTTTCGCACAGAACCTTCGATTTATTTAAAATGAGAAGATGTCAGAAGGGAATAAGCGGAGGAATGTCCATCATAGGAACAAGCGCTTCACTTGTAGGCACGGTATTGTTCTCGCTTCTTATTTTGCCTTTTGGAATAAAGAGCTTTTCATTTATTCTTGTAACGTCTATGTCCGCATTTCTCGGCGTTCTCTTTGATTCCTTCCTTGGCTCTGTTCTTCAGATAAAGTACAGATGCGCCGTTTGTTCACAGCTTACCGAGAGAGATACGCATTGCGACACACCCACGGTAAAGTCAAGCGGATGTGAGTTTTTCGACAACGATGTTGTAAACGTATCAAGCGGTATGTTCACGGCTATAGTATCTATCGTTCTTTCGTTATTGATATTTTAAATTAAAAGG
>JAZRLJ010000116.1:0-24974 GCA_045646755.1 Eubacteriales bacterium
AGATATTCTTTTGGGAAGTATTATCCCGGGTTTAAACGTTGAGATCATCCAAAAATCCACTCAACTCAATGAAAAAGCTGAAGAACAAATAGTATTTGAATTAGTTTCAGATCGTAACGGCATCAAAACTCCACTACGATATGAATCGGAAGGCATAAAAAAAATTCTTTGTATATTAAGTTCTCTAATTGCAATGTATAACAACCAGTCAATATTTGTTGCGATAGACGAAATGGATGCAGGAATTTTTGAATATTTGCTTGGAGAAATACTTAGCACGATAAACAAAACAGGTAAAGGACAATTGTTGTTTACATCACACAACATGCGACCTCTGGAAGTATTAGACAACTCAAATATTTATTTTACAACAACAAACCCTTACAATAAATACATTCAGTTCACTGGAATTAAATCTAATCATAATTTAAGAACTACGCTTTTAAGAACAATAGATTTGGGCGGACAAAAGGAATCCGTTTACGAAAATACGAGTGCTTATCAAATCGGAAAAGCTTTCAGGAAAGCGGGGTTGCTTATAAATGGATGAAAGTAAAGTTTTACTATTTATTGTAGAAGGTCCCAGTGATGAAGCTTCTCTTGCACCTGCTTTAGAACAAATCGTCACTGATTCAAAAGTAAAGTTCAAGGTAATGAGAGCTGATCTCACCAGCGATTATGATTCTACCGTTGATAACATCGAACGCCGAATCAAAGAGTTGGGAGTAAAACGCTTTTTAACAGATAATCCTCAGTTTTCTTCAAATGATATTTGCGGAATTGTACATATAGTTGATCTCGATGGTGCATTTATTGATGACAATTTGGTCATTCAAGATGATGTTGAAGATGTACAATATTATGATGACAAAATTGTTTGTAAGAATAGAGAGAAATTTTTGAGAGGCAAAAACAACAAGGAGGCTAACCTGCTTCATTTGTCATCAATATTGAAAATTTCTATTCCTTTTGGAGTTATTGTACCATATTCAATATTCTATATGTCTTGCAATTTAGATCATGTATTGCACAATAAACGAAATTCAACTAAGCAACAAAAACAAGCAGACAGTCTTGTTTTCGCAGATAACTATGACGATCCAGAAAAGTTCGAAGCATTTTTTAATGGTTCAGATATTAAAATTTCGGGAACATATCAGGAAACATGGGAGCATATTCAAATAGAATTAAATTCGTTAAAAAGAGGATCAAACTTTTGGATATGCATAGAAGAACACAAAAAGAACGAGGCTTAACAACCTCGTTCTTTTTTGTTATCCGATAAACATAAAAACAAATCCGAACCACTTATCTGTTACGAAGTAGTTCGGATATGTTCTGTTTGGTGACCCGTGGGAGAATCGAACTCCCGTTTCAGCCTTGAGAGGGCCGTGTCTTAGCCGCTTGACCAACGGGCCATTGTCACTTTTTCAAATGCGCTTTGTTTCATTCGCTCGACCATTCTATCATAATTTTTTCAGTTTGTCAAGTGTTTTTTATAAAGTTTTTTGAATATTGTTGATTTTTGCGTTCTTTAATGATAAAATGTACTGTGTATTATTTTAATTTTAAGGATATTAAGCTCTATGGATTTCAAAAAGTTAAATCCGCAGATTCGCTCTGCCGATATTTATGAGAGAATTTCTAACTCTGAGTTTTGTCGCACATACGACGCAAGACTCATATATATAATTTCCGGTGATCTCGCTATAACCTTTGAGGGCGACAAGAAAGCCTCTCATTTCGGACCGGGAAACCTCATTTATATACCTGCAGGGACTACCTATAAGCTAAAGGCTAAGTTCATTCGCGCGGCGGTATTTGCCTTCGACTTAACCTATGAGGAAGGACGCGAGGAATGTCCCGCCCCCTCTCTGCCTGAAAGCTTTGATGCCTCTCTGCTTCATTCGGACAAAAACTCTTCCCCCTTTGACAAGGTGATAATACTCGAGGATGCAGAGGCTGAGAGAGACTCCTTTATCGCTATGACAAATCTCGCAATATCCTGCGAGGGTGAATGGCAGGCAAGAATATCCGCAGAGCTCAAGATAGCTCTTCTTAAAATAGCGGAAACGAAGAGTGAAAGCTCTCTGCCTCTCCGTATGGTCGAAAACCTCGACAACTACATAAGAGAAAACTACAGCGAGGAAATCTCAAACACTGAGATAGGCGCAATTTTCGGCTATCATCCATTCTACGTCAGCCGTATGCTCAAGGACAAAAAAGGAATAACGCTAAGACAATACGTTATTTCCTACAGATTTAAGGCGGCAAAAAAGATGCTCGCCCTTACCGAGAAATCTATAGCTGATATTGCCACCGAGACAGGATTTACAGACGCCTCTTACTTTGCAAAATCCTTCAAGGCGACATTTGGTATAACACCTAAGGAATATAGAAATTCCTTTAAGGATAGCTTTATTTAGTAAATATTTATTTGCAAAAGAAGGGTTTTTAATTCTTATGCTAAAGAAAAACGATTGCTTTAATCTTGAAATTTACGATATAACAAATCTTGGGTTTGGCGTAGGAAAGAAGGACGGACAGATAGTCTTCGTCTCCGGCGCTGTACCTGGTGACATTATCTCTGCTAAAGTTATAAAGGTCACTAAGTCCTACTCTGTAGCAAGATGCGAGAAGTTTATCAAGTTATCCGACAGGCGATGCACTCCGAGGTGCGAAAACCGTCTCTGCAAGAGCTGTGCCTACAAGGAGCTTGACTATTCCTACGAGTTATCTCTCAAGGAAAACACTATTCGCGCAGCCTTTCAGAAGGAGGGACTATCCTCCATTAAGGTTATGCCGACAACTCCCTCGCCAAAAACAGAGGGATACAGAAACAAGGCGCAGTACCCCATTTTTAAAGACAAACACCGGGAGTATATTATCGGATTTTACGCTCCTAAATCACACAGAGTAACAGAAGCGGCAGACTGCCCTCTTGCTCCTAAGTTTTTTTTCGAGATAAACGAAGCTCTACGCACCTTCTTTAAGAAAGAAGAACTTTCCGTTTATGACGAGGAAAGCGGCGAAGGTCTCCTTCGTCATATCTATCTGAGACGTGGTGAGGTAAGCGGTGAAATCCTGCTCACGCTGGTTATAAACGGCAGTAGTATTCCTCACGCAAGCGAGCTTGTCGCTCTTCTCACAGAACGCTTTGCCGATATAGTCGGCATTCTCATAAATGAAAATACCGAGAATACAAACGTAGTTCTTGGTGAAAAATACACGCTTCTATACGGAAGAGATTATATACTTGACACACTTTCGGGTGTCGAACTTAAAATAACCGCTCCGTCATTCTATCAGGTAAACCACGATGCTACGGAGCTACTCTACGCAAAGGCGCGTGAGCTTGCAAGACTTGAAAAGGACGACCTTCTTCTCGACCTATTCTGCGGCGCAGGTTCAATCGGTCTTTCAATGGCTGAGGATACGGGCGAGCTTATAGGAATTGAAATCGTAGAAAGCGCGGTAGAGTGCGCTACAGAAAACGCAAGGCGCGCGGGGATTGAAAACGCCTCGTTTTTTGCAGGTGATGCTACCGAAACCGAAAATCTGCTCTCAAAGGCAGAAAAGTCGCTCGGAAGAAAAATTATGCCAGACGTAATTATTCTCGACCCGCCGAGAGCAGGATGCGACGAAAGGCTCGTTGATTTTGCATCTTCTCTCTCTCCTAAGAGAATAGTCTATATCTCCTGCAACCCCTCAACGCTCGCAAGAGACGTCAAAAGGTTTAGAGAAAACGGGTATTTTTGTGATACGGTCTGGGGATTTGATTTGTTTCCTCTCACAGGTCACGTGGAAAGTGTCGTGTGTCTCGAAAGACTGCTCGACAACTAAGTTTGCGCGTAGCGAGTGAAGTAGGTAAAGCTTTACCTTAAAAGGAAAATCAAAACTATTTTTTAAAAATCAGAAGGTTATCCTATTGTATGGAATTTATTTTTTTAGACGTTAAGAGGCTCAGTCCTAAGGTAATCGAAAAGATAAATAAATATCTCTCCCTATCCGAGCACAACAAGCTGACTATAGGTTTCTATAAAAACGGGAATTACTATATCTTTGGCAGTGAAGAGGATAACCGTCTTTTTTATGATATAGGATCGATTACGAAGACGTTTACCGCGCACCTTATCTTAAAGCTTCACGAAGACAAAATGCTTGATATTCACGAAACAGTTGACAGCTATCTGCCGCTGAAAAGGGGCAAATACCCCTCAATTTATCAGCTGCTGACACATACCGCAGGCTATCACCATTTAACGCCTATAGAGGTAACCCTGCCCCGACTTGTCACTCGTGGATACGCACGAAAAAATCCTTACGAAAAATGTACTTCAAAAACGGTTATTAAAGCTCTGCAAAGGCGACGCTTCGTAAAGCCGAAAGCACGCTACGGATACTCCGATTTTTCATCAGCTGTTCTTGCTGCGGTAGCAGAAGAGGTTACGAAAACACCTTTTGCCTCTCTATTTGAGAATTTTATAAATAACGAGTTGAATTTAAAAGAAACTCGTATTACCGTTGACAATAGAAAAAGAAATCTGTCGGCGGCAAAGGGAAAAAGAATATTGCCCTTTTGGATATGGAATAGAAACAATCCTTACGTTGCGAGCGGCGGTGTCGTAAGCAACATCGGGGACGTATTAAAATATCTTGCGCTTCAAGTAGAGAGCGACGAGCCGTATATTACCAAAGCGCATAAAGCCTGCGAGACCTCACAGCTAAAGGGAGATAGCCATCTTGCCTGCCTTGGCTGGCACACCTACAAGAATTCAAATCAGCTGTGGCATATCGGCGGAGCAGGTACTTTCCGCGCGTGTGCGATCGCAAACAAACGCTTAAAGCTTGGCGTTGCGGTGCTTGGCAATGCAAAGGGGAAGAGCAAGGCAAACACTCGATATATTTCAAATATGATTTACAAAGAACTTAAATTAAAACATATAAACCTCGAAAAATGCAAATAATTATTTGCAACAAACTAACAAAAACCATTTTTTACTACATAGCAAGAAAGGAATATAGAGGTGAAGCTCTTTTTAAATGCTTTTATAAAATTCTCTCTGGGACTGGTTATGGTAGGAGCTCTCGTTTTTCTACCTGCTATGACCTTTAACTATACCGGCGGATGGCTATTTATGGTGCTTCTTTTCATACCCATGCTTATTATGGGAACAGTACTGTTTATAAAATCGCCTGAGCTTTTAAAAAGAAGGCTTGACGGCAAGGAAAAAGCAGGAACACAGAAGGGTGTGGTTGCTCTATCGGGACTTATATTCCTGTGCGGATTTCTCATTTCTTCGTTTGATTTCAAGTTTGGGTGGTCAAGTGTTCCGCTATGGCTGACCGTAGTTTCGTCAATCCTGTTTTTAGTCGGATACGGAACGTATGCCGAGGTTATGCGCGAAAACGCTTACCTTTCCCGTACGGTCAAGGTGAGCGAAAATCAGACTGTAATCACCTCGGGGCTTTACAGAGTGGTCAGACATCCTATGTATCTTGCAACTTTCTTTATGTTCTTGCCTATCCCTCTTATACTCGGCTCGTTTTGGGGACTTGTGCCCTTTGGCTTCTATCTCCCTATTATAGTCGCACGTATACTGAGCGAAGAAAAGCTGCTGACAGCAGAGCTGCCCGGATATGAAGAATACAAAAATAAAATAAAATACAAACTTATACCGTTTATTTGGTAAATTAGGAGGACTTGTAAAAATGGAACAGAATCATTGGAACGGAAAATTATGGTATGCTTACGGCACTTCGATGACGAGCGTTGAGCAAGGTAAATTTGTGCCTGTTGTCGCGGAGCTTTCAGGCTTAAACGTTGTGAATAAAGGTATTCCCGGCGGCTCCCTCACTCCTGACGGCTACGGCAAAGGAAACACGAAAAGGGCCGTTATGACGCTTGAAGACGGAAAGGCTGACGCTGACCTCATAACCCTTGAGGTTCTTCCCAACGAAGGCGCTAAGGTGGGCGGCATATATGATACAGATGACGAGTCATTCTGCGGTTGCTTTAATCAGGCGATAAGATACCTTCAGAAAAACACCAAGGCTCAGATAGTCGTAATCATTATGATAGGCGGAAATAATACGCCTCCCGAGTTCATTACGAAAAGAGGTATTACTAATTTTGAATTTGCTTCCATAATTGAAAAGGTCGCGAAGCTCAACGGTGTTCCCGTAATAAACGTATTTGCAGAATCGGGACTCGGTTACGCAAGAGTTAAAAGCAAAGAGTATCAGCTCGACCATATTCACTTAAACGACCTTGGCGGTAAGGTCATGGGAAAATTCGTATGGTCTAAGCTCAAGGATATTCCCACCTGGACTGTAGAATGAAAAGAACAGAAATAGAAAAAATAGAAGGCTGCGTGCCGGATGCACTACATAGCTTTATCTCGGGCGCAAGGCTTTACGACAGCTCCTGCTCTCCCGAGGCAAAAGTATATTTTATCGATAAAGAGGACGGCTTCTATCTCAAACGTGCGCAAAAGAATACCCTATATAAAGAAAGTCTTATGAGCGATTACTTTCATAAAAAGGGACTTGGAGCAGAGGTCCTCGGATATTATTCGGAAGAGTGTGATTGGCTGCTTACAAGAAGAGTATGCGGTGAGGATGCTACGCACCCTGACTTTATTGCAGAGCCTGTCCGTTTATGCGATTTTCTTGCAAAAACGCTAAGGACGTTACACGAAACCGACTTCTCTGACTGTCCTATAAAAAACAGAAATGAGAGCTATATCGCTCTTGCTGAGGAAAATTACTTAAAAGGGACTTTCGACCTTTCTTTGACCAAAGAGCTTTACGATTTCAAATCTAAAGAGAAAGCCTACCAAGTTTTCAGCAATGGAAAGGACTCGCTTAAGAGCGAGGTTTTACTCCACGGAGATTACTGTCTGCCAAACGTTATGATAAATGACAATTTTACTCTTTCCGGGTTTATCGACCTCGGCAACGGCGGTGTAGGTGACAGACACATAGATATTTTCTGGGGCAGATGGACTCTGCTGTTTAACCTTCACACAGACAAATATGCAGACCGCTTTTTCGACGTCTACGGCAGAGATAAAATAGAGAAAGAAAAATTAAAAACAATTGCGGCGGCAGAGGTTTTCGGCTAAAAGGAGAAAAAATGAAAAAGATATTACTTATAGGCGACTCAATAAGAATGGGGTATGATAAATACGTAAAAGAGGCTCTTGGAGATTCCGCTGAGGTTTACTATCCTAACGAAAACTGCAGATTTGCAGAATACGTTTTACGATATGCGCACGAATGGAAAAGAACGCTCGGCTGTCCCGATGACCTCGACCTCGTACATTGGAACGCAGGACTCTGGGATGCGCTTGAATTATTCGGTGACGAGCCGCTTAGTACCCTCGACTATTACGAAAACGCTATCAGAAGAATAGACAAACGACTCAGACTCATCTTTCCAAAAGCAAAAATCATTTTTGCAACCTCAACCGCTGTTGTCGAGGAAATGGCAAATCCCGAGTTCTTTCGCCATAATGAAACCATTAAAAAGTATAACGCTACAGCCCTAAAGGCTCTCGAAAATACGGATACAATTATCAACGACCTCTGGTCGATAACCGAAGCAGCGCCGAAGAGCTATCATTCCGACTGGGTACATTATTACACCAACGAAGGAACAAAGCTTATAGGCAACAAAGTGACCGAGACTATATGCTCGGTGCTGGGTATTGTCAGAGGTGACATTGATATAGAAAACTTCGAGGCTGAGAAATACTCCAAAAGCAACATAGGATTTTAGCGTGAAATTTCGGCAACATCTAATTTTAACCTACGTGCCTTTCACGCATTGAAATTCCGCATTTACGGGACCCGACCCCATAAATGCCGCTAGAGGCGATACCGGAATTTCATTAAGCTTTCAAAGGAGAATTAATATGACAATGCAGAATTTTGAAAAAACATTACCCGAAAATTACACTCAAAAACTTTATATAAACGCCAAAAATGCAAAGTTTGGTTTGATTTTTAATACTATTTCAATTGCTGTTTTTCTCCTTTTTGGTTTTATCGCATTTAGAGCTGTTTTTAAAAACGAAAGCAAGATAGCTATGCTGTCGGAATTTATTTCTTCAAATCCCTTCGCTCTATTGTTAACTTATCTGAGCTTCTTTTTCGCAATGGTTTTATACATCATTCTGCACGAGCTCGTGCACGGTGTCTGCTACAAGATAATGACTAAAGAAAAGCTCACGTTCGGTATCAGCTGGAGCTGTGCCTTCTGCGGTGTGCCAAATATTTACGTTTACAGAAAAACGGCTCTTATCGCTTCTGCTGCTCCTCTCGTGATTTTCAGTCTGATTTTTTTACCACTCTCCGTGCTTCTTTACTCTGTAAATCCGGCGTTTTTTATTGCAGAAGTACTTCTCTTCGGCCTCCATCTTGGCGGTTGCTCGGGCGATATTTACGTGATTTTGCTTCTTCTCTTCAAATACAAGAATAAAAAAACTCTGGTACGCGATACAGGTCCTGAGCAGTTTTTCTACGTACCGAACGAAAAAATGTGACTAATCTTTGCGCCCACTTGACAAAGCCTATGAAAAGATATATAATTTTAGCGATTATTTAAAATATTGAGAGGTATCGAAATGAAAATTTTTGATATGCATATACATTCCAGAGGCTCTGCGCCCTGCCCTGAAAGACTTATTTCGGAAATGGACAAGGCGGGAGTATACGGCGGCTGTGTTTTTTCAAATCGCCCCACTCTTGTAAATGAAAAAACCGGCTCGGATTTTGAGTCCAGAATGAACGAGGCGCTCGGCTGGGCAAAGGGATATGAGGACAGAATTTTTCCCGTTATGTGGATACATCCTTACGAGGAAAATATAATAGAAAACGTGCGTAAGGCAAGTGAAGCGGGAATAGTTGCATTCAAAATTATGTGCAACAATTTCTACGTTTACGAGGAGCAGTCTATGGCTCTTCTGCGTGAAATCGCAAAGCTCGGCAGACCCGTTATATTCCATACGGGTATTCTCTGGGACGGCACCGTTTCCTCAAACTACAACAGACCTATTAACTGGGAGCATCTGCTCGATATAGACGGACTCAGATTTTCTATGGGACATTGCTCCTGGCCCTGGATAGACGAGTGCGTGGCTTTGTACGGAAAATTTCTCAACGCGCAGAAAAACGGTAAGAGCGCCGAAATGTTCTTCGACATAACCCCCGGCACTCCCGAAATATACCGCAAGGAGCTTTTCGAAAAGCTCTACTACGTAGGCTACAACTCGGGCGATAACATTATGTTTGGTACAGACTCGAATTCAGACGCATACCGCGACGAGTGGGCGAGAAGCTGGCTTTCCATAGACGAGAAAATTCTCGACGAGCTTGGTGTGAGCCTTGAAAACAGAGAGAAAATGTATTATAAAAATCTCCTTCGTTTCCTTGGTAAAGCAGATGCGGTCGCACTTAAGGAAACCCCTATGCCCGACAATACTCATATCTGGACTCCCGAAAACCCCGAGGCAAAGGAAATAGTCAAAAAATGGTATAATAAGCTCGGCTTCCCGAAAATATATGACAAGGAGTTTTATCCCGCCCTTGATTCTATCAGAGTGACCGACGCTATGACTATCGAGAGATACGACAAAACCTCAACGGACGGCAAAAAGAACCTTATATATTACCTCTTCTTCTGCGAGGCTCTCTCAAAGAAATACGAGGAGCTCGGAATGCCAGAAAATATTCTTCTTGATACGCTCGGAGACCTGGTTGTTTGGACAAAAACCTGGACTTGTGTAAAGGGAACTTTACATTTAGAACAACTAAATTGGCTTTCTCGCCATCTTACAGGCAAGCTCTTTAAGATAGGAAGACTGCAGTTCTGCCTTGGAAACTCAGAACACAACGTACCCGAATTTAATATATCCGAGGGGGACAGAATCATCGAGATGCACATTCAGGCAGAGGGCAAGCTCGATATAGAAGAGTGCAGAAAATCAATCGAAATGGCAAAGGAATTCTTCAGAGAATATTTTCCTCTCCATACCTATGAATATTTTACCTGCCACTCCTGGCTTATAGATGCAGACCTCAAGGATTATCTGCCCGAAGGAAGCAATATACTGAAATTCGGAGATATGTTTTACAGAGCAGGAAATGACGACTCAAACGCGCTTCTCAGATATATTTTCCGTTGGGATACAAACGAAATAAATCTAAGATATGCTACCGCTACCTCCTCTTTTGCCGAAAGGATAAGAAAGGCAGTGCTCGGCGGAAAGACATTCCACGAAACACTTGGTATAATAAAGGCTTGATATGAAACTCCAAAAATTAGATATTGCCGATTTTGATTCCTTCTACCGAGAGCTTCAAAAAAGCTTTATTGAGGACGAAAGACGTGATTATGAGGACGCGCTGAGGCTTTTTTATGATGGTAAGTACGAAATTTTCTCTCTTCTATACGAAGAAAAAAGGGTAGGCTTTATAAGTCTTTGGCATTTGCCCGACTTCACCTTTGCCGAGCATTTCGTAATACACGAGGAATATCGCAACCTCGGTCTTGGTGCAAAGGCACTGACGGAATTGCAGCGAATTTACAAGAAAATAGTACTTGAGGCTGAACCTGCCACGGAAGAGATAGCAAAGCGTCGGCTTGGCTTCTATAAGCGCAACGGATTTGTTGAGAATGAGGGAGATTACTTCCAGCCCGCATACAGAGAAGAGGGTAACGAGGTGCGCCTCGTTATTATGAGCTATCCCGATAAGCTGAAAAGCTTCGATAACGCGGTTTCTGATATAAAAATAACAGTATACGCAAATAAAAACTGAATTGAGCATTTTATGAAAACAAAAGCATTTATCTACATAATCGTAGCAGGAATTCTCTGGGGCACTTCGGGACTTTTCGTCAATTTTCTCACTCCCTACGGATTTTCCTCCGTGCAAATGACTGCGGTGCGCGGTCTCGTATCTTTTATAGGAATTTCAATCTACGCGTTGCTTACCGACAGAGAGCTTTTTAAATTCAAACTTAAAAACTTTATATTCTTCGTGCCAATAGGAACTACACTATTCGCAACGGCAACGCTCTACTACACGTCCATGACAATGACCTCTGTGTCAACCGCTGTGGTGCTTATGTATATGGCGCCTATTTACGTTATGATTTTCTCGGTGCTCTTTCTCGGTGAAAAATTCTCCGCACTTAAGATTTCGTCGGTTGGCGCTATGCTTATCGGCTGCTGTCTCGTCTCGGGAATTATCGGCGGACTCACCTTTAATTTCTTGGGAATACTGCTTGGTATTCTCTCGGGTGTCTCATACGCTACCTACAATATCGTAACCAAAATTGCCTTGAAAAAGGGCATAAGCGCGGTTACCACAACCGTATACAGCTTTATGGTGATGGCGATAATAGCAATCTCAGCGTCAAAGCCGCACAAAATAGTGATGAAGGCTATCGAAAACCCCTGGCCTACAATTCCTCTGCTGGTGGGACTCGGTATCGTCACATTCGTTATCCCCTATTTTCTCTACACTCTGGCTATGCGCGACCTGCCTGCAGGCACTGCGTCAGCTCTCGGAATCGTAGAACCCATGGCGGCTACGGTATTCAGCGTTATATTTCTTAGGGAAAAGCTCGGCTGGCTACCCGCTATCGGAATAGCGCTCATACTTATCGCAGTATTTACGCTTGGAAAGGCAGAGGGAAAAGACGAAAAAAACGGCGTAAACGCCAAAACGGAGATTAAACAGTATGAATTACACAAAAATTGATATAGAAAGCTGGGACAGACGCGACTTATTTAAGCTCTACACCACTGACCTCAAAATCGTTATGAATATGACGGTAGACGTGGATATCACGAATATGCTCGCAGAGTTAAAGAAAAACGGACTGCGCTTCTATCCCTCAATGATATGGGTGGTCTCAAAGCTTATGAATGCAAGAGACGAGTTTAAATACCACCTCACCGAAGACGGTGAGCTTATAAAGTGGGATTACGTTTCTCCCTCGTACACCGATTTCAACCCCGAAACTGAGAAATTCAACAAATTCGTTACCGAATATTCTCCCGATTTCAAAACCTTTTACGACAGGGTTGTTGCCGACTGTGAAAAGCACAAAAACGAGACGGGATTTCTCCCAGGTCAGCCGAAAAACACCTTTGATATAAGCTGTCTTCCTTGGACAACCTATAAGAGCCTCGACCTTCATATATACAGCGACGGAAGATCGCTCTTCCCAATCGTAATCTGGGGTAAATACAGACAAGAAAACGGAAAAATTCTCTTGCCCGTCACCGCTATGCTTCACCACGCAGTGTGCGACGGATTTAATATTTCAAGGTTTTTCGAGGAGCTTTCTCAGGCGGTAAAGAATTTTAAAGTGTAAATCATTCCTTAATGGTAAAAAACAAACAAAACAGAGGAGTTTTTAAGCTAAAAATGGAAAAAGTAAAAAAGCTTAGCTCGAGCGCTAAGAATTTTCTTCTCGATATTATACGCGGAATTGCCATAGGTATCGCCTTTATTATTCCGGGTTTTTCAGGCGGCTCAATCGCCGCTATCCTCGGTATATACGAAAAGTTGATAGGCGCGATTGCCGATATATTCAAGGATTTTAAGAATAGTATAAAAACTCTTTTCCCAATAGGACTTGGTATGGTTATAGGCGTTATCTCTCTGCTATTCCCTATAAGCTGGGCGCTGGAGAACTTCCCCATTCCTACGGTTTCACTATTCGTCGGTCTTGCGATAGGCGGTATGCCCTCTATAACCGACAATGTAAGAGGAAAAAGGATAACCTACAAAAATCTTATAGCTATGATTATTCCCGCTGTTATCGTTCTGGCTATATCCTTTATGCCGATAGGTGCGGACAAAAATCTCACCTCCCTTACCTTTGGCGGCTACGCCTTGCTTTTCCTTATCGGAATACTCGGATCTTCCGCACTCGTAGTCCCCGGAATATCGGGCAGTATGCTTCTCCTTATTCTCGGGTATTACAATCCTATAGTAAATCTGGTGACAGACCATCTGCTTCTCGGCAAGGATATAGGAATATCAATTCTCGTTTTGGGTATTACCGCCATAGGTATTGCCGTAGGATTTATAGGAATTTCGGCTATAATGAAATTTCTTCTTAAAAACTATCCGAGAGCAACCTATTTTGCAATTATCGGCTTTATCGCAGGCTCAATTCCTACGATATACGTCTCTACGGTAAAAGAGGCCGGTATGACCTTAAAAACACTTCCCTCCTCTCCTATGCATTGGATTACGTGTGTATTGCTTCTTCTGGCAGGTTTTTTTCTCTCTTATTTACTCGTTGTTTATTCACGTAAATTTAACGAGAAAGATTAAAACAAAAAAAGAGCGTATTCCGCTCTTTTTTTGTTTATAGTTTTATGAGCGGCTTCACAAATCCCATCGGATCAACCGAAGAAACGTCGCAGCCGATTACAGTATTGCGATAAACTATAAGATTTACGTTTACCTCTCCTTCGTATCCTTCGTAATTGCCGACGGAATAGGTGTATCTCGTAACCTTCTTATTTTTATACTTGGTCAAATCAAGTCCCTGCTGCTTTTGTATCTCGTTATAGAGAGACATAATTCTGTCAAAGCGCTCAGGGACTGCAAAGCTCTCGCTTTCCTTAGGCTCTCCAACTACCTCTATGCCGAATTTATTTATAAATTCCAGTCTGTCTTCATTTGTTTTAATTCCGTCAAGTCTTACGTCAACCCCCAACGATGCCTCCACAGCCCTCGCGCCTCCAAATGCAAATATCGAAACAAGTAATATCAGAGATGCCGAAATCAATGCAAAAAATTTTAAAGTAGAGCTTCTCACCGAATATATAAACATACCTTTTTTCTCCTCTGACATATTCTGTATAACTATACGGCATAACTATCCAAAATATTACCCATAACACAAAAAACGGAGCCGAAGCTCCGTTTTTTGTGTCTTTCCTGCGTTATCAGTGATTGCAGCAGCAACAGAAAACTACGATTATCGCAAGAATGATAATCCAGGTGCAGTTGTCATCAAAGATGTGGCACAAGCAGTTGTTATTCATATGTTTGCCTCCGGGAGTTAATAGCGATTTATCACCGCTTAGTATTATACTATGCCGAAGCGCAAATTTTGTTCTAGTCAAAAGAGAAAACGACTGTATTATCCTTTAAAACGAGCTTACCTGAGAAAAGCTTTCCATTCTTGGAGACAAAGCCCGAAAGCTTGGCGCTCTCTCCTGTGGCAAGAAGACGCTTTATCTCAAGTATAGGAATGGTTTTCTTACATATCGTAAGTCCTATTCTGAAGTCGCACCCCTCCTTATATCCCATACAGCCGTAACCCGATTTACCTCTGATTACGTTCTTTTTACAGATAGGGCACGCGCCGACTATCTCTCCGAGCTTTCCCGTTTCGATAGGAGCTGCAACCGCAGAGCTTCCGCCATTCTTAAATATCTCGGAAATTTCTTTCTCCGCAAGCTTTACGCTGTCGTCTTCACTCATCTCGCCGCGAAATACCTTTTTCAGCGCTCTTCCAAGCTCACTCGTCTTGTACTTATCCATTACAATTCCAAGTCTTGCAAGCGATTCAATAAGATATTCACCGCCATCGAGTATGGTGTATACGTCCTTTTTGAGATTTATATAGCCGCTTTTTCTCGCGTTGTCTATAATTCCAGTCCTCGTAGCCTCAGTGCCAAGCTCAAGGCCCTCAAAGACCGCCTTATACTCCTCAGCATCGTCTACCTCGCCGTTTTCTGCAAGCTCCTTTGCCTTGGCTTTATCGTCCTTAAAGGGATTTTTTAAATATTTATTAAGTGTTTCAATCGTATAGTGCCTTGGCGGAGTGGTTTCCTTTTCGGTAGGCTTAAAGCTTATATTGACGCTGTCACCTACGGAAAGATTAGGAAGCACCTTATCCTTGCCGGAATAATCGTCATACTTAGTCCAGCCTGCCTGACGGATAACCGTTCCCTTGAGAGAGAACTCCTCAAGCTCGCCTACCTTTATCTTTATCTCGCTCTTATCGGCAAGACATTCCTCAGAGCAGAATACCGCTACGAATCGGCGGAATACGGTGGAATAAACCTGCTTTTCCTTATCGGAAAGCTTTTCGGAGGCGGGAATTTTATAGGTAGGAGTAAGCGCTGAGTGCGACTCTATCTTAGAGTCATCAAATATATACTTCGAATCCTTAAATCTTACGGGATAACCAAGGGAAGATACACCTGAAAGTATCTGCTTTATCTTATCCTTCTCAGCCGTAGCAAGATACTCCGAGTTAGTTCTGGGATACGTGAGATATCCCTCCTCATAGAGCTTCTGCACGATGGCAAGGCTCTCTGCCATGCTCATTTTATATTTCTTACCGAGGAAGCTCTGAAGAGTTGAAAGTGAGTAAAGCTTGCCCGGGAGAATAGTGTCCTTCTTATTCTCTACAGAGCTGACTACAGCACCTGTTTCGTTGTAGAGGTCAGAAAGCTCTTCAGCCTTGATTTTCTCGTCTTTTGTAAACTTTTGTTTGCTTACAAGCTCTATTTTCTCGCCTTTTGTAGTACAAGACGACTGAACTGCATAATAAATTTCAGGCTTGAAATTTTTGATTTCCATATCGCGCTCGTATATAGCTCTTACTATCGGAACTATAACTCTTCCGACACGAAGAAGCTTGCCTGAGCGAATGGTAGCATACCTTGTGAGGTTAACTCCGTACAGCCAGTCAATATAAGTTCTTGCAAATCCCTCGCTGGCAAGATTATCGTATTCCGACTCGTCCTTCATTTCAGAAAGAGCCTTCTTTACCGTTTCGGGTGTCTGGTCGGGAAGCCAAAGTCTCTTCTGAGCTTTCTGTCCTCTGAGAGCGTTATTCACGCAAAGGCGGACTATAATCTCTCCCTCGCGGTCTGCGTCTCCTGCGTTTACTATAGTATCTACGTCTTCTCTGTTGCAGAGTGTCTTAAGTATTTCAAACTGACGCTTTACACCCGAGTCAACCTTCTTATCGTTTCCTTTTTTTAATTCAAAGCGGAAGCTCTCGGGAAAGCAAGGAAGATTATCGAGCGTCCAAGCGCCCTGCTCCGCTCCCGTATAGCTCTCTACGTCAGCAAGTGAAAAGAGATGTCCGAATGCCCAGCTCACTATATAATCTGAGTTTATAAAATATCCGTCTTTTTTATCCATTTTGCCTATTCCCGCAACTATGTTTCTTGCAAGACTTGGCTTCTCGGCAATTATAAGCTTCACGACAATCTCCTTTCGATTTTTTCGTACAGTTCATTATTTTAACATAAATTTTTGAAAATTTCCACATTTTTTGAAAAATTTTTTTGGCATATATTTTTTTGTCATGCTATTTATTTTTTTGTTAGGATATGATATAATTTTAATAAATAAGATAAAAAATGACGGTGAGGAAATAAAAATTGGCTAAGCTGTATTTTAAGTACGGGGCTATGGGCTCATCAAAGACTGCTCAGGCGCTTATAACAAAATTCAACTACGAGGAACGCGGAATGAAGGTGTGGCTCATAAAGCCCTCGACCGACAACCGCGACGGAGAGAGTGTTATACAGTCAAGAATGGGACTTCGCTCGGAGGTAAGAGTAATCGGCAAGGGAGATGATATTCTTGCAATATTCAAAACCGAAGCAACGGACTCTAACGTTATTATAGCAGACGAATGTCAGTTCTTCACAAAGGAGCAGATAGACGAGTTAAGAACTATTACCGACGAGTTTGACGTCCCCGTCCTCTGCTTTGGCCTCAGAACCGACTTTCTGACAAGACTCTTCCCCGGAAGCCATCGTCTGTTTGAGGTAGCAGACTCCATAACCGAAATCAAAACGATGTGCGAGTGCGGAAGAAAGGCTACCGTAAACGCGAGAATAGATAAAAACGGAAATATTGTCACCGAGGGCCGCCAGGTATTCCTCGGCGGAAACGACAGATATATCGCTATGTGCCATAAATGTTGGATTGACAAAATAAATACGGGGGAAAAATAATGGATATTCAGAAGATTCTTGCCGCGTGTGACCACACTCTTCTTGCTCAGGACGCTACAGAGGACGATATTTTCGCGCTCTGTGACGATGCTGTAAAATACGGCACAGCCTCGGTATGTATACCCCCATGCTACGTAAAAGCGGCTAAGGAATACGTAGACGGAAAAATGAAGATATGTACGGTTATAGGCTTTCCTCTTGGATACCAGACGGCAGAGGTAAAGGCATTTGAAACCGCGAGGGCTGTAGAGGACGGCGCAGACGAAATAGATATGGTAATAAACGTCGGTCACCTCAAGGCTAAAAGATATGACGAAATTCTTACTGAAATGCGCACGGTAAGAGCGGCGTGTCAGGAAAAGATGCTCAAGGTTATTATCGAGACCTGTCTTCTCACAGACGAGGAAAAGAAAGCTATGTGCAGACTCGTTGGTGAGGCAGGAGCGGATTTCATAAAGACCTCAACGGGATTTTCACACGGAGGGGCAACTCCCGATGATATTAAGCTCTTCGCAGCTAACGTCCCTAACGGACTTAAAATCAAGGCGGCGGGCGGAATAAAAACGCTTGAGGACGCAGAGCTGTTTTTAAAGCTCGGAGCTGAGAGACTCGGCACGAGCAGAATAGTAAAAATAATAAAATCGGAAGAAAATATAAGTGGATATTGAAAGGAGAAATCTATGGAAAAGTTTCATACGCCTCATATAAACGCATCTCCCGAGGATTTTGCAAAAACTGTACTTATGCCAGGTGACCCCCTGCGCTCAAAATTTATAGCCGAGAATTTTCTCGAGAGCGCAAGACTTGTAAATAACGTAAGAGGTATTCAGGGATACACAGGTCTATACAAGGGCGAGAGAGTTTCGGTTATGGCAAGCGGTATGGGTATGCCGTCTATAGGAATATACTCATACGAGCTTTTTAAATTCTTCGGTGTAGAGAATATAATAAGAATAGGCTCTGCGGGCGGTATGGCAGAAAAGGTCAAAATAAGAGATATAATCTTCGGAATGGGCGCTTGTACCACCACAAACTTCGCAGTTCAATACGGACTTGAAGGTACTTTTGCTCCGATAGCAAGCTACGAGATTATGAAAACCGCGCTACATGAGGCGGACAGAATAGGCGCTCGCTATCACGTAGGCAATCTTCTCTCGTCCGATATATTCTATAACGCAAATGAAAACGCAAGTAAAAAATGGACTGATATGGGCGTGCTCGGTGTCGAAATGGAGGCTGCCGCTCTCTATATGAACGCAGCGCACCTCGGAAAGAGAGCTCTCGCTATATGCACCGTTTCCGACCACCTTCTCACAGGAGAGTCACTTGACGCAGAAGCAAGACAAAACTCATTTACCGAAATGATGGAAATAGCTCTCAATACTGCTATAAAGCTGTAAATAATCATTTTTTGTAAAGAAAGGTTTACTGTTATGAGCAGAATTTTTCTTACAGTACTTGATTCGCTCGGAATCGGAGCAGCGCCCGACGCCGACAAATTCGGTGACGTCGGAGCAAATACTCTTAAAAGAATATCGAACTCAAAATGCTTTGATATACCAAACCTTATTAAGATGGGTATGGGTAACATCGACGGAATAGATTTTCTTCCTACGGTAAAAAAGCAGACTGCTCTGACGGCAAGACTTGCGGAAATGAGCGCTGGCAAGGATACCACTATCGGACACTTCGAGCTATGCGGAATAGTGTCCAAAAAGCCTATGCCTACCTATCCCGACGGATTTCCCAACGAAATTATAAATCAATTTGAAAAACGAACGGGAAGACGTGTTTTATGTAACAAGCCTTATTCGGGCACTGACGTTATCCGAGACTACGGTGAAGAGCATGAAAAAAGCGGAGCGCTTATAGTCTACACCTCTGCGGACAGTGTGTTTCAGATAGCGGCAAACGAAAAAGACGTCCCGCCAAAGCTTCTGTATGAATACTGCAAAATTGCAAGAGAAATTCTTGTGGGCGAGCATGCGGTCGGAAGGGTTATTGCCCGTCCCTACGTGCGTGAAAACGGCATATGCAGGAGGACTGCAAACAGACGTGATTTCTCACTCGCACCCCCTAAGAAAACATTACTAGACGCAATAAAGAAAAACGGTCTTGACGTTATTGCGATTGGTAAAATTGAGGATATTTTCGCCTCTCAAGGTATAACAGAGTCGTATCACACCACCTCTAACATAGACGGAATGAGAGTAAGCTCCGAAATTCTCAGCAAGGATTTCTCGGGACTTTGCTTTATCAACCTCGTAGACTTTGACAGTCAATTCGGACACAGGCAGGACGTGGACGGATATGCAAGCGCGCTCTCCGAATTTGACGCGTGGCTTCCCTCTTTTACCGAAATGATGCGAGAGGACGACGTGCTTATAATAACGGCAGACCACGGATGCGACCCCGGAGACAGCCACACCGACCACACCAGAGAATACGTGCCTCTTTTTGTCTTTGGCAAAAACGTAAACCCTAAAAATCTAGGAACTCTCTCGGGATTCGGTACTGTGGCAAAGCTGTGCGCGGATATTCTTAAGATAGATTTTACTCCGGATTTATACGAAACGATAATCGAAAAGATTAGCGTTTGATTTTTCGTTAAAATATTAACTTATAAAATACCATTGATTTTACCGACAGAATGTGGTAAGATTGTAACAATATTTCAGAAAGCAGAGGAAGGATATGTACAGAAATTTAGTTGGCGCTATGTACGTGCTTAACATAATTTTTCAGGCGATTTTCACTCTACTGACCGCCCCCGCCTTTCTCTTTCTTATGAACTATCTCTGCGTTAAAAATCTTTCCTTTCCGAAATGGACGTATGCAATCTCCCTCTCGGTCGGCTTTATTATTGGCATTATATCAATGATAAAGTTTTCCATTGCCGCGTCGGAGGCGCTTGAAAGACTTGAAAAGCAAAGAAAAAACAAAAAGGACGACACCCGATGAAAAAAACCAAACTGCCATACTATGAGATTATCACACTCGCTGTCGGTGAAGCTGTGGTATCCTTGATAATATGCCTCGTATATTTCCTCGCGGGTAGCTTTGACTACAAGGTTGTGACAGGTGTATCACTCGGCTCTCTCGTAACGGTTGTAAATTTCCTATACCTAGCAATTACCACCACAAGAGCAATAGATAATTTCCTTATGCTCAAGGGCGAGAAGGAAATGAGCGAGGAGGAGAGTGCAGCCTTCGTAAGCGAGCATCAGGCAAGAATACAGAACAAAATGAAGATCTCTTACGTCATAAGAACCTTCACTATGCTCGCGACTCTCGTGGTTGCATTTTTGATTAAACACTTTGCAGTGCTTGCGACACTTATACCGCTTCTTCTGTTCAGACCTATTACTATCGTTGCAGCTCTCATAAAAAGGAAGGTGATGAAGGAATGAATTTTGATTCTCTCGCCAACGGTGCGAAGATTTATTTCGCGATACACACTCCGCTTGGCGACATCAATATCACACAGTCTGCGGTGACTATTCTTGCAGTAACGATACTTCTTCTCGTTCTCGCAAGAGTTGCTACAAAAAACCTTTCAAAACGCCCCGGAAGATTTCAAGTTATCGTTGAAAAGCTCGTCAGTATGCTCTATAATCTCGTAGAGGAAACTATGGGAAAGCATAATCTGAGGTTTGCCCCTTATATAGGCACGCTCTTCCTTACCTCGATATTCTCTACCCTCATCGGTATGACTCAAATATTCCGCTCCGCAACAGCCGACCTCTCGGTAACGCTTGCATGGGCGCTTGTCACTACCGGTATGGTGTGGTACTGGAATATAAAGAATTTTGGATTTGGTGCGTGGCTCAAGGGATTTTCCGAGCCGATAGCCGTTATGACTCCTATGAACGTCGTCAGTGAAGTTGCCCAACCGGTTTCTATGGCATTCCGTCACTTCGGTAACGTTGCAGGCGGAAACGTGCTTACAGCCCTGATTTACGGCGCTCTTGCAGGACTTTCAAATCTTGCACTAGGTTGGATAAGTGCTGAGGTTGCTATGTTCCCTATATTCCAGGTAGGTATTCCCGCATTCCTTTCGATTTATTTCGACCTGTTCTCAGGATTCGTTCAGGCATTCGTATTCTCGCTTCTGACGATGGTTTACGTCGGAGCTGCTTGCCCGCCTCCCGAAGAACTTAAGGCCTCGGAATCGTCGAACGATTAAATCAGTTTTCAAATAAAAAACATATATTTTAGGAGGATTTTTAAAATGATTGAAGGTTCTATTGTTGCTGCGATGAAAGCAGTTGGTTCAGGTCTCTGTATGGGTCTTGGCGCTATCGGTCCCGCTATCGGAGAAGGTAACGCAGTAGGAAAGGCTCTTGAGGCTATGGCTCGCCAGCCCGAAATGGCAGGTACTCTACGTACCAATATGATTCTCGGATGCGCAATCACCGAGACTACCGGTATTTACTCGCTCGTTATCTCACTGCTTATCCTTTTCCTCAACATAAAGTAAAGGTTCAAAACAAAGCAAGGAGAAATTCATGGAATTTTTTGTAGACAAATTCGAGGCCTTTATAGGTGTAAATCCCTTTACAATGGTCTTCGCATGGATAAACCTGCTTATTCTTTACCTGTTTTTAAAGAAGCTTCTCTTCGTGCCGATAAAGAATATGATTGATTCAAGGCAAAAAGAGATAGACGATATGTATTCCGACGCGGAAAGCTCTAAGGAAAGCGCCGAGGCTATGAAGCTTGAATATGAAGAAAAGCTTGCGGCGGCAACCGAGGAGAGCGAGGAAATTCTCAAGAAGGCGGTTCGCCGCGCTCAGCTGCGCGAGGAGGAAATTCTCCGTGATGCAAACGAGAAGGCCGAGAGAGTTATGGAGCGCGCCGAGGAGCAGATTGAGCTCGAAAAGAAACAGGCTATAAACGACGTCAAAAATCAGGTCTCAGATATGGCTATCGACATTGCTGCGCTCGTTATAGAGCGTGACGTGGATAAGGCGCAGCACGAGGCTATGATTGACGACTTTATAAACAGTATAGGTAACTGATATGGCAGGAAAAAACGAATACGCAAGCGCCCTATTTGCGCTCGCGCTTGAGGAAGATAGGCTCGAGGAGGTAAAATCCGACCTCGAAGCGCTTTCTGACGCCCTCAAGGAAAACCCCGATTATATAAAGCTTCTTGATACCCCTGCTCTTTCAAAGGAAGAAAGACTTACACTCATAGACGAGGCATTTTCCTCTCTGTGCGATAACGTGAGAAATCTTTTAAAAATCCTTTGCGAAAAGCACTCGGTATATACGGTAGCAGAGCTGTGCACATCATTTATCTCCCTCTACGACGAGCACTCGGGAATAGAGAGAGTCGAGGCGGTAAGCGCGGTTGCTCTCACCGATGCGCAGTCTGACGCTATAATCAAAAAGCTTGCGGCTATGACGCAGAAAAAGATAATACTGACAAACACAGTAAAACCCGAAATCCTCGGCGGAGTTATCCTCAGATATTCGGGAATACAGCTTGACGGCTCGGTAAAGGCAAGGCTCGATTCCTTCTCCGAGAGTCTCAAAAATTTAAACCTATAAGATAAAAGTTGGTGATAAAATGCAATCAAAAGTTGACGATATCAGCAAAATAATCAAAGAACAGATTAAAAACTACTCAAAGAAAACCAAGCAGGATGAGATAGGATACGTTATCTCTGTCGGCGACGGAATTGCTAAGGTTCACGGTATTGACAAGTGTAAGTCCAACGAGCTTCTTGAGCTTTCAAACGGAAGTTTCGGTATGGCGCTCAACCTCGAAGAGACCGTAGTCAGCGCAGTTCTTCTCGGTACTGACGTAGGAATAAGCGAGGGTAGTGTAGTTAAACGTACGGGCAAGGTCGTATCCGTTCCCGTAGGTGAAAATATGATAGGAAGAGTTGTTAATGCACTCGGTCAGCCCGTTGACGCAAAGGGCCCGATTGAAGCCGCTGAGTACCGCCCTATCGAAAGAAAGGCTTACGGAATTATTGAGAGAAAATCGGTTTCCGTTCCGCTTCAGACGGGTATTAAGGCTATCGACTCAATGATACCTATCGGAAGAGGTCAGAGAGAGCTTATAATAGGTGACAGACAGACAGGTAACACGGTTATTGCCACCGATACTATAATAAATCAAAAGGGAAAGAACGTTATCTGCATTTACGTAGCGATAGGTCAGAAGCAGTCCACCGTTACGAGCATCGTTGATACCCTCTATAAGAACGGCGCTATGGATTATACCATAGTCGTTTCCGCTACTGCATCCGAATCTGCTCCCCTTCAGTATATTGCGCCTTATTCCGGCTGCGCTATGGGTGAGTATTTTATGGATAAGGGACGCGACGTTCTCGTGGTATACGACGACCTCTCAAAGCACGCGGTTGCTTACAGAGCGCTCTCCCTTCTTATAAGAAGACCTCCGGGCAGAGAGGCTTATCCCGGTGACGTATTCTACCTTCACTCAAGACTTCTCGAGAGAGCGGCAAGACTCTCCGAAGAATACGGCGGAGGCTCACTCACCGCTCTTCCCATAATTGAAACCCAGGCGGGTGACGTTTCAGCATATATTCCCACTAACGTTATTTCGATAACCGACGGGCAGATATTCCTCGAAACAGAGCTCTTCCACGCAGGTGTACGTCCCGCAGTTAACCCCGGTATATCCGTATCCCGAGTCGGAGGTAACGCACAGATCAAAGCTATGAAGAAGGTTGCGGGCTCACTTAAGCTCCTCTACTCTCAGTACAGAGAGCTTGCGGGATTTGCTCAGTTCGGCTCAGACCTTGATGCAGATACCATGGCAAGACTTGAGCAGGGTAAGAGAATCGTTGAGGTTCTCAAGCAGGGCAGAAACGCGCCCGTTGCCGTTGAGCTTCAGGTTGCTATAATTTACGCTGTCGTAAATAATCTTCTCCGTGAAATAAAGATAGAGGACGTATCAAGATTTGAGGAGGAGCTCTTTGAATACCTCACTCTCTCAAAGGACGAAATTCTTGCGGGAATTCGTGACACGGGTGTTCTCTCTAATGAAAATGAAGAGGCGCTTCGCGAGGCAATTATCTGCACCAAAAATAAATTTCTCGGCATATCCGAGTAATTAACGGAGGAGGTATTTGCATTGGCAGGCGCATCAATGAACGATATAAAGGCGCGTATGAAGAGCGTGGAAAGCACCATGCAAATCACCAAGGCTATGGAGCTTGTAGCCACCTCAAAGCTCAGACGCGCTAAGGAAAACGTCGAAAGAGCCCGTCCGTATTATGAAACAATGCGAGAGGCTATAGACACGATAAGACGCTCCAAGGACGTCAGCGACACTCTTCTCAAAAGCAGTGAGAGCGGTAAGACTCTGTTTATACTCATCGCAGGTGACAGAGGTCTTGCAGGCGGATACAACTCAAACATTTTCAAGATGACAGAAAAGCTCTCCGAAAAGGAAGAGTCTGTATATCTCCCCGTAGGAAAAAAGGCGCTTGAATATATGCGCCGAAGAAACAGAGAGCTCTTCTCCGATTCCCTCTCTCTCACCGCAGAGGTTGGTGTCGGCGATGCTCTCGACATAGCAGAGGCTATATGCAAGGACTATTTCGAAGGAAAGTTCTCCAAGGTATACCTCGTTTATACGAAATTTGTTTCTATGATAAATCAGCTCCCCGTATACGAGCAGCTGCTACCGTTTGAAAGCGAGAGTGAAAACGACGACACAGACGGCTTCGACCCTATCATAGAAGAGGAGCCCGAGGAGCTTCTTATGAAGGTTGTTCCGGGATACGTCGGCGGTGTTCTATACTCTGCCGTATGCGAGTCGCTTGCCTCAGAATCGGGCGCAAGACGCAGTGCAATGAACGCGGCAAACAAGAATGCAGAGGAAATGATTGGCACGCTGATGCTCAAGTTTAACAGAGCGCGTCAGGCAGTCATTACTCAGGAAATTACAGAGATAGTATCGGGTGC
>JAZRLJ010000117.1:0-9440 GCA_045646755.1 Eubacteriales bacterium
AGAGCGCTTGACGAGGGCGATAAAAACGTTTACTTTATAGACGGAGAGAGCTTTTTCGGTGATTTTGAAAGAGCCGCCCATACCGTTGACGGCTGCCACGCAAATGACTTAGGCTTCTATAAAATGGCTCAGGGTATTTACCCGGTGCTTGAAAGCATTCTCGGAAGGAGAGGGTAAGCTTACGGCAAAGAAAACCCAATTGTCACCGTAATTGACCGTTATTAATATATGCAGCCGTTGATATTGACAAAGAGTCCCCGAGGATTTATAATAAGGACGGAATAAAAATAAAGGAAAGGAATCCGAAAATGAGAAAATTCTTTGAGGAATTCAAAAAATTCATAACCCGCGGCAACGTGGTTGATATGGCTGTCGGTGTTATCGTAGGTAGCTCTTTTACCGCTATCGTAAACGGTCTTTCCAACTTCGTGCTCAAGCCCATAATCAACTGGCTCCTTGCCATCATATTCGGACAGGACTCTCTTTCGGAGGTGTTCACGTATCTTAAGAAGGTAGAGGTAGACGGCGCCGTTGACCTTACACAGTCGATCTACATAGACTGGGGCGCATTTATTAACGCAATCATCAATTTCTTCCTTGTAGCGTTTGTTCTCTTCACTATCGTTAAGATTATCAACAGAGTACGAGAAGGCCAGAAGAAGCTTGCAAACGAGCTTTCGGAAGGCAAGCTCACAAGGGCGCAGAAAAAAGAGCTCAAGGCTCTTGGAATCAAGCGTACCGACAAGGCTGCGGTTGCTGCTTACTATGCTAAGAAGACAGAAGAAGCAAAGGCTGCTGAGGTAAAGGCAAAGGCTGAGGCTGAGGAAAAGGCAAGACTTGAGCGCGAGGCAAATCCCACAACAGAGGATTTACTTAAGAAAATTATTACTCTTCTCGAAAATAAATAAACACAAAAACGCTTTGGCACTAATTAGAGCCAAAGCGTTTTTTATTCATTCATTAGTTTGCGGGGGGCTGGGGAGCGGGGATGTTTGCCTCACAAACATCGCACTTGTTGTCAGTATCTACGTCAACGTGAGCAGCCTTATCACTTACACCGTGCGCGGTAATGTGACCGCATACGGGCTCATGCCAATGATCTGTAGCATCGCTCTTCCAAGACTCAGAAAACTCGTCACCAAGAGCGCACTGGTATCCACAGTCAATGCATACAGCCTCGCCGCTACCCTGCACGTAATCGTGAGGAGCCATCTCGCTCGGAGCTATATGAGAGGTAGAGCCTACGTGGTTACAAGCAGGATTCTTCCAGTGAGAGTTTGCGTTGTAAGAATACTCGGTCTTATAAGCGGTTTTATTACAAAGCTTATAGCCGCATATATCACAAAATCCGTCCTTAAGAGATACATCAATGTGAGCAGACTTAGAAGCAACGCCTGCATCCTCGCACTCACATTCAGCAGCATACCAGTGGTCTGTAGCATCGCTTGCCCACTCGCTGCGGTTATATCTATGTACGCATTCATCGTCTCCACAGGAAACAAGAACGAGGAGAAGAAGAGCGGTACACATAATTAAGCTGATAATCTTTTTCATATCAGAAAATCCTCCGTTTGTTAAGCATATTAAACAACAGTATTATATACTATTTCCTATTTAAAGTCAAGACTAAAACAGAACATTTTACCTTGTTTTTTTAAAACTGTATCAGCAGGAAAATTCAAGCTCTGAAATTTCAGCGGCAATTCTCCTCGGCAGGTCCGACGGGGTTACTCCGTATGAGGAAAATTCCTTTGCAAGAGCATCTCCTGCAGCGCCGTGAAGAAATACCGATACGGTTGCGGCAATTTCATTAGTCATTGTTCCCTGAGCGCACATTGCTCCGATAAGTCCCGCAAGAACGTCTCCGCTGCCTGCCTTGGAGAGAGCGGAAGAGCCCGACGCATTGATGTACACCTGCTCTCCGTCGGTAATTATCGTGCTTGCTCCCTTGAGAACCACGAGAACTCCGTTTTCCTTTGCGAATTTCTCCGCCTTTTCAAGTCTGTGGAGCTGAACCTGTGAGACCTCGTCTCCGATAAGCCTTGCAAATTCAAGGGGGTGAGGAGTTATTATAACTCTTCTCTTAGAAGCCTTAAGCGCAGCGATGCCCTTCTCCCCTATACCCGCGAGAGCATTGATTGCGTCCGCATCAAGAATAAGAGTACCTCCCTCAGAGTTAAGCAGAGCCAAGGTTATTTTAAGAAGTCCCTCGGTATTATCCGAGCCTGAGCCGATAAGGGTTGCCGTATGCTTTTCAGAAAGCTCGGTTATAGCCTTTATATCGTCTTCACCGATTTCCGACGTAGCAGGTATGGTGTTATAAATTATTTCGGGGTATTTCGAGGAAAGCTCGCTCGTCACAACTTCACAACCGAGGAAACGGACAAGACCTACGCCTCCGCGCAGGGCAGCCTCTGCCGTAAGGTGAGCCGCGCCTCTGTATTTTTCGCTTCCCGTTATCAAAAGAAGCTTTCCAAAGCTTCCCTTATTCGTATTATTATCTCTTTTGGGAAGCACCTCTTTTATAAAGTCGGCATCAACCATGTGATACTTGAAGGTGAAGTTTTCGTCAATTTCCTTGCCGGGAAGTCCAAGACTATTGTATATTATCTCGCCAACGTAAGCTCTGGCGGGATAAGAAATTATACCGGGTTTAATAAATGAAAGAGCAACCGTTGCCTCTACGCTTATAACGAAGTCGCTTACGCTTCCGTCGTCGGGATTTATTCCAAGGGGCACGTCTATAGCTATTTTATGAGTTTCAACCGCTTCTCTGACGGTTATAGCAAGGGGGCGTATGCTCTCGGGCATCTCGCCAACAAACCCCGTACCAAAAACCGCGTCTATAACACATCCCGCGCTCTTTATCTCGCTGTGAAGCTCTGCGGTGGGCTCATACTTTAAAAGTCTGCCTTCACGCTCGAGATACAGAGAAAGAAAATACTTTCCGGCCTCGTTCTTCTGTCCTAATCCGAAAACGTCAATAACGGTCACCTTATACTCGTCCATAAGGCTTACCGCAGTTGCATAACCGTCACCACCGTTATTACCTTTACCGGCGAGGACTATTACTGTAGCCCCGCTCTTTACCCTTGCTCTGACGGTATCTGCTACCGCAATTCCGCTCTTTTCCATAAGAGACTTTACGGAAAGCCCAAGTGTTTTGGCTGAAAAGGCGTCTATTTTAGAAATCATTGAGGATACTGCAAGTTTCATTTTTCCACTCCTCCTTTTTTATAATTTTAACATAAGACGCTTGTTTTTTCAATGTTTTTTAGCGAAATTAGTTAATTTTTTCCAAAAAACTATTTACAAGAGTACCGTTTTTTGCTATAATTACTGTAGAAGATATATTTGCATAGTCGCACTTAGCGACAGAATGGAGGTTACTATGGCAAAAAAGGTTATTATTACTATCGCACGTCAGTACGGTAGCGGCGGAAGAGAAATCGGTGAGCGCGTTGCAGAAATTCTCGGAATTCCGATTTACGATAAGGAAATTATCACCCACGCGGCAGAAAAGGGTAATCTCAACGAAGAAGTACTCAAAACGGCAGACGAGTCTGCTACAAACAGCCTGCTCTACACTCTCGCTATGGGCTCTAACGTTCTTGGCACAACCATGCACTTTGGATATAAAATGCCTATTAACGACAAGCTCTTCATTCTTCAGTCCGAGCTCATCAAGGAATATGCTGAAAAGAGCAGCTGCGTCATAATAGGAAGATGCTCCGACTACATTCTTCGCGACACTGACGGTGTTTTCAGAATATTCATCTACGGCGACCTCGAGCACAGAAAGGCGAGAGTTGCAGACCGTCATCCCGAAATAAAATCCAGCCAGATAATTGACGTTATCAACAAAACGGATAAGCGCCGCGCTTCCTACTATAATTTCTACACAGGAGCTAAGTGGGGAAAATACGACAACTACGATATGGCGATAAATTCCTCTACTCTCGGTATAGAGGCTACCGCGCATCTTATAGCGGCTTCGGCTAAGTCGCTTATGGAAGAAGACTGATTTTAACTAAAACTTTATAAAAAAGGGGGGCTTATTATGTACGGTGAAGAACCAAGATATGAGCGCCCCCTTTACTTTTCCGTTCTTAAAGGGCTTGGCGTCGGAGCTTTTGCTCTTATACTGAAGGGCCTCGTTTCCCTTTTCAGCTGGCGCACCTATGCTGTGGGCTCTATGTTTGGCGATTTTGAAAACTTTGCGGTTTACATAGTTATCTTTATAGCCTCGCTCCTTGTCTATAATTCCGTATTTGGAATTTCAATGACGTACGACGTCTTTGCCCGCGACACAGTTATGGCGGCAACAGAAGAGACTCATACAGAAATGCCAACGTTAAGAGGTATATACGGATACCGCGATTTCTGGACCGAGACAGCAACACTTTCCGCATTTATGTTTATCGCGGGACTTCTCGGTGCGTTTCCCGAAATTTTCGGTATGTTTTATTTTGGAGAGGGATATTCTCCATACAAATCGGGAATTTTGCCCGCGCTCGTCATTCTCGCCATAACTCTTATTATCTGCCTTATAGCGAGATACGAGGCGGTAAAATACTGGAAACATCTTTTAAAAACGCTGAGTCTTGATGCGGTAGAGAGCAAAACCAAGCTCGTTCTAAGAGTTATTACCGTTTTTATTCTATATCCCTTGGTGCTTCCCTACCTTCCACTTATCTTCTTTGCGATGCTTATGATATGGTCGGTTATTGAGGCGGCAGCTATTGCTATGACCGTTCCCGTTTTCATTTTAACTATAATTCTTATAATCATAGGATTACGCATGCTCTCGCTCCTGCACGCAATAAGAGCTCGTAATAGATTCTTTAATAAGGTCAGAAATGCCGCCGAGAAAAAGGGGTTCGTTATTAAGGATATAAAAAATCCCTCCCGCTCTATTATAAACGGAAGGTACAAATGCACCTTTTCACTCCGACGCGGTGAGGAAAGATACGATTGCCTCGTTATAGGAAATCAAAAATACAGAGTGCCCGTCTGCTTTACCTCCGCAACGCGAGGTCACTACCGTCACAGAATAGGAACACCGAAGAGAAATATCACTCTGGAAACTAAATTCGATTATTCCTTCGAGGGCGAGGGAAAGAAGCTACTTATAATCTCTCCTACTCCCAAGCACGCATTTATATGCGAAGACGGAAAGGAAAAGAGACTATTCACCGCAGATAAGCTCTGGGACTGTGTCGTTTACGAAGCGGAGGGATTTGTCGGTTCTATTGAGAGAGATTGCCTCGGAAGACACTCTTAAACGAACATATAAAAATAAGAAAAAGCGGCAGTCCTACGGGCTGCCGCTTCACTTTATGTAATCTGAATTAGAACTCGAGCTCTATGATGCCCTTCTTGAGGTAATCGGTGTAGGACTCAATTCCGTCCTTCTTAACCGCGATACCCTTCTCCCAACGGCAACCGAAGGTGGGGCCGGAGATGTAGGTGTCTACCTGGAAGGTCATGTTCTCTTCGAGAAGGTAATCAGAAGAGGTTTCCATCCAAGGAGCCTCAACCTCGATCATACCGGTACCGTGGCAGGGACCGTATACGTAGTTCTTCTCGTAGCCTGCATCCTTGAAGTTCTGAAGGAACTGCTTAGCGATGTCGCTAGCCATAACGCCAGCCTTGATCTGCTCGCAGGTCCACTCGTGCTGCTGACGGCAGAAATCAACGATTTCGCGGCGCTCACCCTCGAGCTTGCCCATAACTACGGGAAGACCGATAGCGGGAGAATAACCGTCAATCTTAGCCGAGAGGTTAAGCTGAACGATATCGCCCTTCTTGATCTCTCTGTAGCAGGAACGGCTGATTGCGTGACGGGTGCTCTCCTCGGAGAATACGTACATAGGAAGTCCCTCGTACTCTGCACCGTGCTCATAGATAACTCTCTGAGCTACACCAACCATCTGAAGCTCGGTAACACCGGGCTTAAGAGCCTTGATAACCTCGTCGGTAGCAATCTCAACGATACGGAAGCCCTCGCGGATACAAGCAAGCTCGTTCTCGCTCTTAATCTTACGGAGCTCTACCATAATGTCGCTGCATACGGAGATCTCAGCCTTGGGATATGCTTCCTTAAGGCCGTTGTAGATAGGAAGGGTGCACTCAACAAAGCTACCGAGACCTATCTTGATATTTTCGCCGGTAACTCCGATTGCCTTGAAGGCATCCTGGAAGGTATCGGGCTTAAGCTCGGGATATGCGGGGTCTGCGGACTCGCGGAACTCCTTAAGTACGAAAATCTTGTCGAGCTTGTTTCTGTCTTTTCCAAAAATTGCTGACTCGGGACCAACAAGAAGAGCTGCATCACCGCTAGCGCTGATGATTACGCCTGCTCTCTCGAAAAGAGGCCAGAAGCCGGAGAAATATCTTGCGTTTGCATAGTCGCTCTCGGTGGAGCAAACGAGCATAGCATCAAGTCCCTTAGCCGCGATGAGCTTAGCTGCCTTCTTAACTCTTTCCTTGTACTCCCAATCAGGAATGCAAATTCTCTGCATAATTTATAACTCCTTTTAAATTTATTTAGTGTTTCTGTCTTTATTATACAATTTATATTCCTCTTTGTATTTACATAATCGTTAAAAATTTTTGCACTTTCGTAAATGTTTTTATTGACATTCGCATTTTTGCGTGTATAATGTATTATATGGAATACGTAACTAAAAGACTAAACGACACAATCAACGTAACCGGTATAGTTAATCTGCACTTTTTTGAGTTTGCAAACGACCTTACAACAGTCGACGAGATGCATCCCTTCTACGAGCTTGTCTTCGTCAATTCGGGCGTTCTGAATATCACATCGGAGGACTTCAGCGGCACACTTTCGGAAAACGAAATGATTATACACCGCAAGGATATTCTGCATTCACTCTCCTGCAGCGCGGAAAACTCACCCGAGGTTATAATAATAGGCTTTGAATGTAATTCAAGGAGAATAGACGACTTTTCCAAAATGCCTATTCACCTGAGCGATTCAAACATAAAAAAGCTCGCTGAAATCGTAAAAGAGGGACGAAACGTTTTTATGCCACCGTACAACGTACCCGTTTACGATATGAAAAAGAAGAGACATCAGCTCTTTGCCTCCGAGCAAATGCTTAGAATACTGCTTGAATATTTTCTCATAAGGCTTGTACGCGAGTATAACTTTAACATAAATGCCGAGGAGGGCGCAGATCCTCCCCTTCTGATAAACGAGATTATCGCCTACGTTACCGATAACTATCTTGAGAGAATGACTATCGACGAGCTTGCGTTTCTTTTTAAAACAAACAGAGCTACGCTCTGCCGCGACTTCAAGCGTGCTACCGGTAAAACGCTCGTCGAGTTTGTTAACTCCAAGAAATTCGAGATAGCAAAATATAAAATACTCAATTCACAGGATACCTTTACGAAAATCGCGGAGGAGCTTAATTTCGAGAGCATTCACTACTTTACGAGATTTTTCAAAAAAATGTCCGGAATGACTCCCAAGGATTTCCGTAAAAGCGGAACAAAACTCCCGTAGACACCCAAAAAATCTGATTTTCTATTTTTACAAAATATGAGTTTTTTGGTTTTTTTATAAAAAGTATTGACAAACGAATTTCAGTGTGCTAAAATCAATTACAAATTTGAATATCACAAAGAACGACTATGATGAAGACGGTCGGAAACTAGCGCTACACAGAGAGTTGCCGTTTGGTGCGAGGCAATAACGTTTTTTCCATATGACCTATCACTTCTGAGTCGAAGGACCGAAAGGCTATGCTTAGTAGACTCCTTCCGTATTGCTGCGTAAAGGCAAAGGGCTTGTCAGAGTCCGGTAAGTGACGGATTTTTCCGTAATTTGAGTGGTACCGCGGGTTATTTACTCGTCTCAAAGCTTTCTTTTGAGACGGGTTTTTTGTTTTATTCAAATCAGTAACCATTAACTTTATATCAAGCGAAAGGAAAACAAAATGGATTACAGTTTGAAAGAAGTCGCAGGAAGAATTAAAGGTCTGCGCGAAGCAAAGGGATATACTCAGGCCGAGCTTGCAAAGCTCACAGGAGTATCTCTTGAGGACTATACTATCCTCGAAAAAGGTGAAACGGATTTCAGCTTCACTTTCATCTACAAGTGCGCTAAGGCGTGCGGCGTTGAGGTTGTAGACATTCTTGAAGGAAGAAGCACTACCCTTACCTCTTTCGCAATCACAAGAAAGGGCGAAGGTCTTAAAATATTAAAGCAGCACGGCGTTGAGTATAACAACCTCGCGCCCAAATTCAAGGATAAGCTCGCTGAGCCCTTCCTTGTTAAGTTCCCCTATCTTCCCGAAGAGCAGAACGCGCCTATCAAATTAAACTCTCACAACGGTCAGGAGTTTGACGTAATCGTAAAGGGTTCTCTCAAGGTACAGGTAGGTGACCGCGTTGACATTCTTAATGAGGGTGACTCTATTTTCTACAACAGCCTTATTCCTCACGGTATGATTGCCGTAAGTGAGGGTGGCTGTGAGTTCCACGCCGTAGTTCTCAATCCTCAGGACGGACTTGTAAGCGAGGAATATCCCGAGATGCCTTACACTGCACCTAAGGTAGCAGAAAAGGAATATAAGAAGGAAACGGTTGCAGACAACTTCGTAGAATCCTTCTATGACGATAAGGGCGTATTCAACGGCATCAAATTCAAGAACGAGGACAAATTCAACTTTGCCTTCGACTGTGTTGACGCTATCGCAAAAAAGACACCCGATAAACGCGCTATGCTCTGGGTGGCAAACGATAAAACCGACCGCACATTTACCTTCAACGATATGAAGAAGTATTCTGCTAAAACCGCTAACTATTTTGAGTCTCTTGGTATCAAAAAGGGCGATACGGTTATGCTCGTTCTCAAGCGCCATTACCAGTTCTGGTTCTGCATGCTCGCGCTTCATAAGATAGGCGCTATCGCTATTCCCGCGACAAATCAGCTCGTTGAACACGATTTCGCATATAGATACAAGGCCGCTAAGGTAAAGGCTATCGTCTGCACCGCTGACGGAGACGTATCGGCAGAGGCTGAAAAGGCTGCGGCAGAGTTCCCCGAAATGCTCAAAATTCTCGTCGGCGGCAAGAAGGACGGCTGGAATGACTTTAACGTAGAGATGGAAAGATTTAGCACTCATTATTACCGCAACGAAAACACTCCCTGCGGCGATGATCCTATGCTTATGCTCTTCACCTCAGGAACTACCGGTTATCCACGTATAGCAACCCATTCATACAAGTACGCGCTCGGTCACTACCCCACCGCAAAGCACTGGCACAACGTAAATCCCGACGGTCTCCATTTCACTATTTCAGATACCGGCTGGGGCAAGGCTCTCTGGGGCAAGCTCTACGGAAGTCGGATCGTAGCCATGTCGTTCTGTGAGCCAAGGAGTTGAGGAGATTTCTTGTCTTCC
>JAZRLJ010000118.1:0-5681 GCA_045646755.1 Eubacteriales bacterium
TAATTTTATCTATTCTTTCCATCTGTTACCTCTAAAATCATATTGAATCGAGTGCACTTGCGTTAAGAGCGGAATCTGCTAAATTGCCGTCCTTGAATTCGTAATATCCTGCCGCCGCTATCATAGCTGCGTTGTCACCGCAGAGAGACATAGGGGGGATATATATTTTCGTCTTGTGTGAGGCTGCGACCTCAGAGAGTCTTCTTCTGAGGTGGGAGTTAGCCGCAACGCCGCCCGATATTGCAAGCGAGTAGCCCTCGTTTACGTCAAGCGCCATTGCCACCTTTTTAGCGACAGCTTCAACTGCCTCATAGGTGTATCTAGCGGCGAAGAGCTCCTTGTCTATTTGCTCGCCCCTTTGCTCAAATCTGTGGAGAAGGTTTATCGAGGCGGTCTTGAGTCCCGAGAAAGAGAAATCAAGAGTGCCGTCGTTCAGGGCGGGAGAGGGAAGCGTGAGCTCGGGATTTTTGTATGCCTCGCTCTTTTTGTATTTTGCATATATATAGGGGGTGTCAATAGAGAGTCCTGTCGCTCTCTCGAATCCCTTTGTAGACAGAGCGTCAAAGCCCTTGCCCGCAGGGTAGGGTATGCCTATTATTCTTCCTATCTTGTCAAAGGACTCGCCTATTGCGTCGTCCCTCGTCGAGCCTATCTCGAAAATTTCGGAGTAGGAATCAACCTTGTAGATAGAGGTGTGACCGCCCGATGCTGCAAGCGCGATAAAGGGAGGTCTCGGCGCATCGGGAATAAGATAGGTTGACGCTATATGACCTTTTATGTGGTCAACCGCTACGAGAGGTATTCCGTTTGCAATGGCAAGTCCCTTCGCAAAGTTTACACCGACCAGCAGCGCTCCGATAAGTCCGGGTCTTGCCGTTACGGCAACGAGGTCTATATCCGAGAGAGTCATATTTGCCGTCTCGAGCGCCTCGTAGGTTATGCCCGATATAGCTTCTGTGTGCGCTCTGCTGGCAATTTCGGGCACGACACCGCCGTATAGCTTATGTATCTCTATCTGTGAGGCTATAATATTCGATTTTACAGTGAAGCTCTCTCCGTCAGTGGTTACGACGGCTGCGCTCGTCTCGTCGCAGGAGCTTTCAAAAGCAAGAATATTCATTTAAATCACCATTGGCTCTCCCGAGAGCATCATAATAAGAGCATCGTCGACAGGGTCCTTATAATAGTTTTTTCTTTCGCTTATTTTCTTAAATGAGAGGGAATTATATAGCTTTATCGCAGGGAGGTTTTTTGAGCGCACCTCAAGGAAGAGGGTTTCAAGCCCATTGCCCTTTTCGGTTTTTATCGCGTAGGTCATCAGCCTGTACGCAATGCCCCTGCCACGTCTTTCGGGCGCGGTAGCAACTCTGTAAATTTCCCCCTCGGGAGCTATTATTCTTCCTAATACGTAGGCGTGAAGTGTTCCGTCGTCTCCAAGCGCGGTGTAGCACATAGCTCCGCTTGTCGATATCAGCGAGGCTATATCCTTTTCGCTCCACGCATCAGAGAATATTTCCTTTTCAAGCAAGGCAATTGCCGAGGCGTCCGACGGCAGAGAGCGTCGTATAATCAATTCATTGCTCCTTTGATTTTTTCTATTAAGAGCATAGCTCCATCTTCTGCGCTGTTTACGGGAAGGGTGCAGCCTGCCGCTCTCACGTGACCGCCTCCGCTAAACTCGGCGGCAATATTTGCCACGTTAAATCCTACCGAGCGCATAGATGCCTTTACGCTTCCGTCGTCGTTTTCACGCACG
This sequence comes from Eubacteriales bacterium, assembly GCA_045646755.1. Lineage (GTDB taxonomy): Bacteria > Bacillota > Clostridia > Oscillospirales > CAG-272 > UBA1740. Next base: position 1,757 of record JAZRLJ010000118.1, read on the forward strand.
AAAATCGCAATCTCCGAATTTTTGACCGAGCGCACTATATCTATTGCAGTTTCAAAATATTCACCCGAAATTTCAAGAGCCTCTCTGTCCTTTTTTGACAGAGTTGCATAGGATATTTTACCGTCCGCGGCAGTCATAAGCTTTGAGGATATAAAGCCCTCCGCCTTTATTTGCTCGGCAGATTTCGAATGAAAAAGTCTGCGGTTTATATCGGAAAAATCTATTCCCGTTTCTATGAGCCTTGCGGCAAGTCTGTAGGTTTCTGCTGATGCAGAGGAGAAGATAAATCCGCCCGTATCCGAGCTCACAGACGCGTAGAGAGGGTATGCTATTTTCTCGTCAAGCTTGCACTTATTCATTTTCTCAAGCTCGGAAAGCACGAGAGAGAGTACCTCACCTGCGCTTGACATGTCGGGTACGGTGAAGTTATCCGAGAATGGAGAATTTACTCGGTGATGGTCGATAGTAAGAATAATCTTATCAGCAATATTCGAAAAATCTCCAAGCTGAGCGGGGGAGGCAACGTCTATTGCGACAAGCTCCTCCGAGTCAAGAGACTCCGCTCTTTTTTCACTTGGAAGCAAAAAGGCAAGTCTCTCGGGGATTTTATCCGAGGAGGCGTATCTCGCCTCTATACCAAGCTTATTCAGTATCCTTATAAGCGCAGCTGCCGAGCCTACCGTATCACCGTCAGGGCGCGTGTGCATGAGGATTATGGGATTTTTCAGCGTCAGCAGTATTTCTGCCGTCTCCTTAGCCGTGAGATTTCTTATTTCTCTCATTACTCTTCTTCCTTTTTTGTTTCGGGCATAACCTCTTCGAGAAGCTTTGCAATTCTTGCACCGTGCTCAATAGAGCCGTCCTTCAAGAAATTAAGCTCGGGGGTTATTCGCAGGTTAAGGGTTATAGCGAGGTGGTGGCGGAGAATACCCGCGCACTTTTTAAGTCCTTCCTTTGCCTCGTCAAAATCTCCCATGCAGGAGAAATATATGCTTGCATACTTGAGGTCGGGAGCAACCTCTGCACGAGTTATGCTCACGAAATTGTTTACCACCTTGGGCTCTCTTATCTCAGTGAGTGCTATTGCAAGCTCCTTTGCCACAGCATCGTTTATTCTTCCACGTCTGTATTTTGCCATTTTTTCTTTTCCTTTCATACGAAGAGTGTAAGTCCGCCCTCACTCTTCTTTTCGGTTTTTAATATTTCGATAGCGCCGCATAGCGCGGAGCTGACAGTTTCCTTTTTGCCGAATATTTCGGATATCGTTTTTTCAAGCCTTGGAAAATGCGTGCATCCAAGTATAATTGTGTCAAAGGATTTTTCCCGAAGTCCCGAGAGGATTTTCCTCACTCTGTCGATGCCCGTCTCCTTTATATTCTTGTCGCAAAGTCCTTTTTCTATGAGCGTTACAAGCTCGCCTGCAGGCTCTGTATAGACGGTCGCGCTCGGTATAATTGTCCTCAGCTCTTTTTCAAACACGCCGCTTTTTGCGGTTGCCTCGGTTGATATGACCGCAATTTTTCCGGACCTTGTAAGAGCTGCCGCCCGTCTTGCCGTAGGTCTGATTATCGGCACTGCAATTTCCTTTTCCTCTTCGGTAAGGGAATCGTAGACACTGCTCGCAGTACAGCAGGCTATAAGAATTTTTGATGCGCCGAGCTCACGCAGTCTTTTTATATTGCTTTTGGTTATCCTTATAATCTCCGCGCGGCTTTTCGTCCCGTACGGAGCGTTTTCTCTGTCGGCAAAAAATATAATATCGCACCTGGGGGAGAGCTCTCTTATCTTTTCAACCGTAAGAAGACCGCCGTCGCCGCTGTCAAAGACGCCTATCATATAAGCGCCTCTTCGATAAGAAGATTTATGAATTCACCTCTGGAAAATCCCATTTTTTCGGTAAGAGTCGGGTAGAGACTCGTCTTAGTCATTCCGGGAAGCGCGTTTATTTCATTGAAGTAAATCTCCCCGTCTTCGCTAAGGAAGAAGTCAAATCTTGAAATGTCTCTGATTCCGATAGCCTCTCTGAGTGTATCGGAATATTTTTTTACTTGTTTTGTGACCGAGTCGTCACCCGAAAATGCAGCGGTTTTCGTGTCCTTTTCGTACTTTCTTTCAAAGTCGTAAAACTCTCCGCCAAGACAAATCTCGCCTACTGCATAGAGGTGCTTGCCGCTTTGGAAGAGATAAGCACATTCCAGCTCTCGCTCAACGCGTATTTCCTCTTCTATGAGAATTCTGTCGCATAAAAGAGCAGCTTTTTCGTAAGCTTCTTTGAACTCATTCCGTCCCGAAACTCTTGAAATTCCTATCGAGCTTCCAAGAGAGGACGGCTTTATAAACATAGGGTATGACAGCTTTTCTTCGGTTTTTTTCAGTGCCGAGTCACAAGACTCGCAGTCGGTAAAAATCCACCTTGCAGTAGGGATACCGAGGGACTCGGCAATAAATTTAGCCGTTATTTTATCCGACGTGACGGCGCTCGGCAGAGTAGGGCAGCCAATAGCTTTTATGTGAGCGGATTTAAGAAGTCCCGCCACAACTCCGTCCTCGCCCATCTCACCGTGAAGAATAGGAAGAGCAAGGTCGCATTCTTTTATTTTTCCGTCAAGAATAAAGCCGCTCTTTCCACCTAGAAATATGGGAAAGGTTTTAATTTTCTGCGACTCCTCTTCGATAAACCACTCGCCAAATTCGGTTATGTAAACCGAAAGCACTTCATGCTTCTCAGTGTCAATCATTCCGAGAAGATTTTTTGCGCTCAGGACGGAAATATTATGCTCACGTCCCTCGCCGCCGTATATTAAGGCTATCGTCTTTTTCATTTCATCACCTCGTCACAGAGTATGTAACGGATGAAAAAATGGTGTTTATTTCTTTAAAATTGCAACTCTCGGGTTGCCCGAATAGTCGTTGATTATCTCGCTTTTCATAGAATACTTGTCTGCCAGATTTACAAGAGCTTGTGCCTGGTCGTATCCTATCTCAAATGCGAAAAATCCGTTCTCTTCAAGACTCTCTTTGTAAAGAGAGAGAATTCTTCTGTAAAAGACGAGTCCGTCCACACCGCCCACAAAGGCGATTTTTGGCTCGAAATATATCTCGGGCATAAGGCTTTCGTATGCCTTCTCGGTAACGTACGGGGGATTTGAAACCACCGCCGAGAATTTACCGTCTACAGCCTTTTTGAGAGCGTCAGCCTCTATAAATTCTATCCGCCCTGCAAGTGAGAGTCTTTCTGCGTTTTCTCTTGCCACAGAAAGAGCCTTGCCCGATATATCGAGCGCTACCGCAGACGTACCCTTCGTGTTGTTCAGCACCGAAAGAGCGATGCAACTGCTACCCGTACATATATCGGTAAAGCGAGCGCCCTCGGGAAGCCTTTTTATAACCTCTTCGACAAGGATTTCCGTATCCGAGCGTGGAATGAGAGTGTCGGGAGTGACCTTGTATCTCTCTTTGTAGAAATCAACCTCGCCGATTATATACTGAAGAGGCTCTCTTTTGATTCGGCGCTCAATAGCGGAGATAAGCTCGGGTAAGTCCGACTCGCAGTCGCATCCGTAGAGCTCAGAATTCTTAAAGCTTGCAAATTTGCAAAAGAGCATACGCGCTTCAAAGCGAGCGTCGTCAATTCCTGCCTCGGAGAGAAGCTTAGTTGCCGTCGATAGCTTCATTTTCACTATTTTCCTCAACTGTCTCGGGCTTTTCTGTAGTATCGGGCTCTTCCTTGGGTTCTTCCTTATTTTCCCAGGAGCGCTCCTCCCAGAACTGTTTGAATTCGGGGAAATCGTCACGAAGAGCGCACTTGATTGAAATTATAGCAACCTCAAGCATGTCCTCGGTGGGCTCTTTTGTGGTCAGCCTCTGCACCCAGAGACCGGGCGCTGACAGAGCACGGGTTATAAAGTTATCGTGCTTTCCCGCA
>JAZRLJ010000119.1:0-6560 GCA_045646755.1 Eubacteriales bacterium
GCAAGAACACTGATTGAGGCTATGAAGAAAACCGCCCCCGTTAGTAATATGTAATCCATATATTATCTCCCTGAAGTTATAAGTGATTTAAAGTGTCTGCCATTTCTTGCTTTTGCTTTGTGGGAGTGTGGCCGACTCGCTTTTTATAAAAAGAGCAGAAATAGCTTGGTGAAGAAAAATTCATGCGGGTTGAAACCTCGGTGACCGAAAAGCCTTGCAAAAGAAGCGCTGATGCCTTTTTGAGTCGGAGGTCGTTAAAATAGCTTTTCGGACTGATGCCGGCATAGGTGGAAAAGAGAAGCTTGACGTAGCTTACGCTGACAGAGTTTTCCTTTGCTATCTCTGAAACCGTTAGATTTCTGTCATCGTTTTCATTCATAAACGATACTATTCTTCGGTATTCCGAGGCGCTTTGAGATGATGAAAGCGCTTTGCTGTCAATGGTTCTTTGCAGATGCAGAATGAATGCAGAGAGGAGCATACTCGCCTCTTGGCCTATTTGTGTTTCCGAGGGGTTGTTTATAAAGCTTATTGCAAGTTTGCATATCTTTTCATATTCGCTTATCTGAAGAGCGTCTAAAATGAACACTCCATCGGTCAGAGCGAAGGGAAGATCACCGTTTGCGCAGAAGGATATAATGAACCCTGTAGGAGAAGTTCCTCCCGCGCTTTTTACTCTGTGAAACTCCATCGGAGCGTGGATAATAAGTCCTCCTTCGCTCAGCTGATAGACGTTTTCGTCCTCGGTTATCTCAACCATTCCCGACTTCACAAACACTATTTCCCAGAAGTTGTGCCGCTCTCCCGAGAATATATAATTTTCTTTCCAGCTAAAATTAAAGGCGGTGCAAAAGCCCTCAATCTCAAAGGAATTTCGTATGGGCATAAATTTTATCATAAATTCTCCTAAATACTGTCTAAAATCATAATTTTTCGGTCTTAAATCGTATTGAATTATGAAAAAAGTTTGTTATAATGATTTTAACATATATAGTTTCTTATGTCAATAAAGGAGAATAAAATGAAAGAAAAAATTAAGATAGGTTACGTCGGCCTCGGAAGACGCGGCTACAATATGCTTGAGGAATGCTTTTTGCAAATGAGTGACGTTGAGATTCCAATCGTTTGCGACGTTGACGAGAAGAGAATAGAAATGACAAAAGAGCTCTTTAAGAAAATGGGCAGACCTGAGCCAAAGACTACTGCGGATTATAACGAGGTTATCGACGAGCCCGGACTTGACGCCGCTCTTCTTATGTCTGCCTGGGACGGCAGAACCGAGATGGCAAAGAAGGCTATGCTTAAAGGTCTTTACACCGGAATCGAGGTTGGCTGCACAAAGACGCTTGATGAGTGTTTTGAGCTTATCGACACCTACGAGAAAACGGGAACTCCTCTTATGATGCTTGAGAATTGTTGCTACGGCAGACGTGAAATGATGGTTCTCAATATGGTAAAGAGGGGGCTTTTCGGTGAAATAGTGCATTGCACCGGAGCTTATTCCCATTACCTCGTTGACTGCGCGCTTTTCAAGGAAATCTGCGTTTTCGGAGAGAAGGATATAACTCATTACAGAGTTCAGCACTATATTGATTCGAACCGCGAAAACTATCCGACTCACGAGCTTGGACCTATCTGCAAGGTGCTTAATATAAACAGAGGAAACCGTCTTGTAAGACTTAACTCGGTGTCCTCTAAGAGCAGAGGTATAAAATCCTTTGCAAAGAGCCACATAGGAGAGGGACACAGACTTGCTCAGACCGATTACATTCAGGGAGATATAGTAAATACTCTTATTACCTGTGAAAACGGTGAAACCATTTCGATAAAGCTTGATACCACCCTCCCAAGAGCTTACTACAGCCGTGAATTTTCGGTAAGAGGAACTAAGGGAATGTCAAGTGAGGAAAGACGCGCGATATATCTTGAGGGAATGCCTGAGCCGACCGAAAACAATGAGCAGGACTTCTATCCTCAGTACGACCACCCTCTGCACAAGGAATACGTTGCGGCAGGTGAGAGAGGCGGTCACGGCGGTATGGACTGGCTTATCTGCAGGGCCTTTATTGAGGCTGTAAAGAGAGGCACGAATACCCCCATTGATGCTTACGATACGGTTACTTGGATGTCAATAGGCGTACTTAGCGAGGAGTCTATAAAAAATAACGGAGCGTCCGTTGAGATTCCCGACTTTACAAACGGAAAGTATAAACATAGAGAGCCCGTTACACGAGGAAAGTATTGTCTTGACGAAATTTGCGAGGACAGAGAAACCCCTATATTTGCAGATATAATAGTGTAATAACTGTTGACAGCATTAAAAATCTATGTTAGAATTGTTGTGAAATGTTTCACATTTTAATAACAAAAAGTCGCTTCTGCGGCAGAATGGAGAAAAATATGAAAAAACCACTACATATGCTTACCGGAGTTAACATTGGTGACTACGGATTTGATCCCGATAAGGTAATGGACCAGCTTAAGCATTTTAAAATAGGAAAGAATAACGGCGGTATTTTTACGTTTGTTCGTTTCAGGGTTGACCAGAAAAGACCTACTACCGAGCAGCTTCGTGAGTGGGCGCAGGCTATGAAAGAAAACGAGCTCTACTTTATGATAGTTAATAACTATCCCAGAGTAGGAGAGCTTTATACAACGCTCACCAAGGAAGAGATTGAAATGCTCCACGAGGTTGGCGGAGAGTATTTTATGGGTGATGAGGTTGGCGAATTCGGTGGTTGGTATGCATCCAAGCATAAGGGATATTTCGGCGACGGCTCTTCCGAAAACCCCGTTCAGGGAATTCAGACCTGCGACGAGGCAGTCGAGATTTACAAGCGTCAGTTAACAAAGATAACCGACCTTCTCAGAGCAAACGGCGCAAAGGCTATAGACTCCTGCCAGGCAGTTACACTTACTCAGTACGACTACGAGGCGGGTATAGATCATTGCTTTATTGAAACAGCTCCGAGAAATATGGAGCAGATAATGAACTTCGGAAGAGGAGCTGCAAGAGCTTACAGAAAGGAATTCCTCGGCAACTGGCTTGCTCACGAGTTCTACGGCGGTTATCATCAGTTCGATCCTCTTAAGGCAAAGAGATTTACAGCAGAGTACTATCTCTCCTACCTTGCAGGATACGATGCTATCTGTCTTGAATCGGGCTTCCACGAGCTTCACTCACATCTTACCGAGATTCTTCCTGAGGAGCATCCTCTTACTAAGTCTTATCTTAAGGAAGCTGAGGACTTTGCTAAGTTCTGTAACAAGGACGTACGCCCCGGTAAGAACGGACCTATAACCAAGGTTGCATTCGTTCAAGGTAACCTCGACGGATTCGGCTGGGGTAACAGCTCTTCCCTCTGGGGACAGTACTATGACGAGAAGTGGGGATTTGCAGCTCCCGAGTTCTCATATAGAATTCTTGACGAGGTTTATCACGCTCAGGAATGGAACGACGGTAAGAACTTTGGTGAGTACGACTACAGCGGAACTCCCGGCTACGGTCAGTATGACGTAATTCCCGCAACCTGCCCTCTTGATGTGCTCAGTCAGTATGAATGGGTAATCTTCTGCGGCTGGAATACTATGACTCCCGAGATTGCAGAAACCTTCAAAAAGTACGTAGAGCAGGGAGGTAAGCTCCTTATCACTGCGGCTCATATGCGTGACAGCGTAGACAGAGCAGAAAAGGGCAAGTTCTGTGACTTTGACTGGGAGAAGTTCCTCGGTGTTAAGCTTACAAACGATATTCACCGTTGCAACGACGGATATAAGTTCGTGAAGTTCAGCACCATAGACGGAGTTATGTATCCCGGTACATATTCTCTTATGTGCGATCCCGCTTGGTCTGCAGGCTACACTAACTACGTAAAGGTAGAGCCTACCACGGCAACCCCCGTAGGCTATGTTTCCGATACCTTCGGCAGAGGCGGAAAAACTAAGACCGATATTGCGGACACCAGCCTTATTCCCGTAGTTACCGAAAATAAGGTAGGCAAGGGACACGTAATCTTTATGGCAAACTCCGAGTACCCCGGAGCTCCCGAAATCTATCCTCTCTATAAGATGATGGTCAAGGCAGTTCTTGCCGCTTCTCACAGAGCGGCAGACCTCAAGGTTATCGGCTCCGACAAGATAAGATTTGCTATGTTTGAGGACGATAAAACGTATAAGCTTTATATCTTTAACTCTGATTTCAATATGAAGCAGTTCGTGAAGGTAATTTTCAAGGGCGAGGAGAGAGAAATTCTCGTTGATTCCGTCGGACTTGAAATAATAGAGTATAAAAAGTGATTTTTCACAGCCGATGTTGACGGCAGAATGGAGAAAAAATGGAAAGAAAGATCAGAACGCTTAAATTTGACCTTGAAAATAAGCAGGGAAAATTCAAAATTCTTAACGCCACCGGTGGTGGACCTTGGTACAGAAGATATTCAAACGACCAGTTAAGAAGTAATTTTAAAGACTACCAGGCCGCGAGAATTCCTTATCAGAGAAACCACGACCTTGGACTTCAGAATCATTTCTCCCACGACGTTTCTCAGATTTTCAGAAATTTTGATGCTGACGAGAACGATCCGGCATCCTACGATTTTAAAATAACAGACGAGTATATACTTGCGACTCTTGACGCCGGCACAAAGACCTTCTATAGACTTGGTGAGTCTATCGACCACGGAATAGTCGTTCACAGAAGCATTCCGCCCAAGGATTTTCATAAGTGGGCGAGAATCTGCGAGCACATTATAGCGCATTACACAGAGGGCTGGGCTGACGGATACGAGCTCGATATGCCTTACTGGGAGATATGGAACGAGCCTGATCTTGGCAACTGCACGTGGACGGGCACAAAAGAAGCGTTCTTTGACCTTTTCGAAATTGCAGCAAAGCACCTGAAAAATAGATTTCCTCACCTTAAGATAGGTGGTCCTGCCGTTACCGGCGGCGGTGACGAATGGGCGAAGGAATTCCTTTTTGAAATGAAAAGACGCGAGGTACCGATTGATTTCTTCTCCTGGCACGCCTACAGAAAGACTCCGGATAACGTTATGAGGAAGGCGGCTTACATAAAATCCATTCTTATGGAGAGCGGATATACCGAAACCGAGAGCATTCTTAACGAGTGGAACTACGTTCGCGACTGGAGCGCAAACTTTCAGTATTCTATAAACGCTATTCACGGCGCAAAGGGCGCTTCCTTCATAATGGGTATGATATGCGAGTCCCAGGCATCTTCTATTGATATGCTTATGTATTACGATACCCGTCCGTCAGTATTTAACGGAGTTTTTGATATGTATTCCTATAAGCCTCTTAAGGGATACTGGGCTCTTGCTTGGTACGGACAGCATTACTATGACCTTGAAAATTACATACCTCAGAAGAAGAAGGAAAAGGATCTCTACACTCTCTGCGGAACTGACAAGGACGGCAAGATTACATGTATCGTAACTCACTATTCTGAAAACGATAGAACAAAGCCTAAGAGAGTTAAGCTCGATTTTGGCAGAGCGGCTAAGTTTGAGGCATGGCTCGTAGACGAGGATAGTGACGCCAAGAAGATAAGAGTTACAAAGAATCTTGAATTTGATATGAAGGTTCATTCTTATATTCTTCTTAAAGAAATCTAATAAAAAGCAAATAAAAGTTGTCATTTAAGACGAAAATGGACTGAAAAATTCGCTGGTGTGGTTTGAAGTTTTTACAAAGAAAAGTCCAAGTCGATTGGCTTGGACTTTATGGCTTTCAGAATCGGCTTATAACAAAGGTTTGTGAAAGACGTATATCTGGGTTGCTCTTAAATTCATTGCAAACCCATACAAATTTGTATGGGTTCTTCACCATGAACAAAGAAAGCAGGCACGCTTTTGCGTACCTGCTTTCTTTGTTGGATTTGTAGTATAAAAATGCAACTTTTACAGATTGGATATTTCATCAACCAACGCTTTAATAGGTGCATCATCCTTGCAAAATTCGTGAACCCCCTCAAACGGTATAAAAGAAATCCAATCAGTACCAACATCCTTGCATATCTCTAAAATTCTTTCATACGATTTTACCCCGTGTGCAACGTCAAACAGCGGGTCGTTCGTTCCAATCTCAATACACAGCTTACGCGGGTAAACCAAGCACGCGATCTCTGCATCATCAAATTTTTCTGCAGACTTAAACCAAGTCCAATCACTCCAAGAGATCTGATCTCTCGTATTAAAGAAAGAACAGGAAATGGCGGAACGAATTCTCTTGTCGATTGCAGAAAGAAAGAGGGTATAGAATCCGCCATAAGACAATCCCACCATTCCAAAGCTCGAAACATTGTCTTTCGATTCAAAATAATCCAAAATTCGCATCAAACCGTAGAGTTCAACTGCGGTAATTGAGCTTCCTAGCCTTTTTAGTCTGAAATCTATATTTTCACGGTCAAACTCAACCCCAAATTTTTCATTATTCCACAAAAGCAGCTGCGGTGCAAAGGCATGAACTCTGTGAGCGATTACACGCTCCAACATACTATTATAATTCGACGTATCGCCGTTATAAAAGGCCGAAATCAATTC
>JAZRLJ010000120.1:0-5697 GCA_045646755.1 Eubacteriales bacterium
TATCTTATTCTTTTTCTTCTTTGTGGTGCAGTAATAATTAACTCTATAGCAGTCGGAAGCATAATAGAAAATCTGAAAAAGGAAGTCGAGGAGGCAGAGGAGATTGATATGGCAAAAGCTAAAGCCGAATACGAAAATCTATATAAAAGATACAAAAAATATGAGCCTTTTGTAAGCCTTACAGTAGACCACGACGACCTATCAAACCTCGAGGACGGATTTTCCGAGATGATAGGTGCGGCAAAAGCAGATGACGTGGCGACTCTTATAACGGCAAAAAGCCGCCTATGCGACCGACTGGGACACATAAAGCGGCTATCAGGTATAAATATTGAGAGTATTTTTTAAGAAAAGGCATCCATATTCTCAAAAAATGCATTTTCTCGAACTATCGTATAGCTCTCGGAAAGAAGATTCGCGGAAGAAAGAATTCCACCCCTATCTCTGAGATACTTCACAATATACTCGGGGTTAAGGAAGCTCTGCGAATCCGAAGAAAGAAGACAGCTGATGCGAAGATTTGCACCGTCAAGCGTGGCAGATGCACTCTTTATCATAGGCTTGATGTCAACCTCACGCTCTCCGCTCTTTGTCTTCTTCATTATTACGATTTCCCGAGCTCCGAGTGCCTTGTCGCACTCATCCGCAAGCTCACGCGTTATTCCCTCTCCGAATACGGTTACGGTATAGGAAAGCCACTTGAGTTCGGTAAGCTTTGAGGTAGGATAATATGCCTCGAGAATCTGCATTTCCTCCGTCATATTGCGATTGAGAATTTCCATTGCAATATCGGGACTCATTCTCTCGGTAAGACGCAAATCCATATACTCGCACACACTCTGAACACCCGTGGAAAGCGGAGCGGCAAAGACCATCTTGGGCTTAGGATTAAAGCCCTCAGTATACCACAGTGGAAGCTTTGCTCTTACTATTATTTTATTCATCGTACGCACTAAATCAAGGTGGGAAATGTACTGAAGGTTTCCTACCTTTTTAAATTTAAGGCGAAGATTTATAGGGGTATTGTCTGCCATAATCACACCTCCCTTTTCGCAAGGGGACACCATCTGTTCTTATCGCCAAGACTATTTGCTCCACAACCGCTGCAATGCTCTGCGCAGGAGGGCGTTGTCTTCTCTTCGTAAGCCTTTTTCCTCTCGCGGAGGAGGAACTCCTTAGTCACGCCACAGTCGATAATATCCCAGGGCAAAACCTCATCAAGTCCAAATCCGCGAGTAGTATAAAACTCGGTGTCTATTCCAAGACGTGCAAAGACGTCCATCCACTTATCATAATCAAAGAACTCGTCCCACGCGTCAAACATAAAACCTTCTTCTACCGCAAGGGCGATAGCGGGAGCAAGACGGCGGTCGCCTCTGGCAAAAACTGCCTCAAGGAATGAAACCTTTGCATCGTGATAGGTGTATCTTATCTTTCTGTCGGTAATGCAGGATTTGAGATACTCCTGCTTTTCCATAAGAGTTTTATACGAATCCTGCTTTTCCCACTGGAACGGTGTAAAGGGCTTGGGCACGAAGCAAGCGACACTTATAGTCACACCTACTCCTCTGGGGCGCTCGGATTTAGGCATTTTGTAATACTCTCCGACAACCTTGGAGGCAAGGTCTGCTATTCCCTTTATATCCTCGTTTGTTTCGGTAGGAAGTCCCTCCATAAAATAGAGCTTGACGTTGCTCTTGCCTCCGAGGAAGGCAATTCCAACAGCTCTCATAAGGTCCTCTTCGGTAACGTTCTTATTTATAACGTCACGAAGTCTCTGCGTTCCCGCCTCGGGAGCAAAGGTTATTCCTCCCGTTCTGACAGAGGAAACCTTCTGCATAAGCTCCTCAGAAAAGCTATCTATTCTGAGCGAAGGCAAGGAAAGGCTGACGTGACTGTCGTCCGTCCACTCAAGAAGGCTGTCGGTAAGCTCTCTGAGGCGAGAATAATCGCTTATAGATAGCGATATAAGTGATATTTCCTCATATCCCGTATTATCATAGAGGCATTTTGCGCATGCGTTAAGAACCTCGGGAGATTTCTCTCTGACAGGGCGGTAAACCATTCCTGCCTGGCAAAAGCGACAGCCGCGGATACAGCCGCGATATATTTCAAGCACTATTCTGTCATGAACCGTTTCAACGTACGGCATAACGAGTTTATCCGGATAAACAACCTTATCAAGATCCTCAATTATGCGCTTTTTGATGCGTGTAGGCACACCTTCTGCCTTGGGGGTATAGGCCTTTATAGTGCCGTCATCGTTATAGCTGACGTCATAGAGAGACGGAATATACACACCCTCAATGTTTGCCGCCTCTCGAAGAAATGCAGCTCTTGAATAGCTTCCGTCTTCCTTCATTTTTACGTAAAGGCGGGAAATCTCAACGAGCATTTCCTCTCCCTCACCTACGTTTATCAGGTCGAAAAAGTCTGCGATAGGCTCACTGTTATAAACGCAAGGACCGCCTCCGATTATTATAGGAGAGTCCTCTTCCCTATCCTTTGACCATATAGGAATACCTGCGAGTCTGAGCATCTGAAGAGCAGTTGTATAGCAAAGCTCATACTGAAGAGAAAAACCAAGCAAATCAAAGCTTTTTAACTCGTCGCCACTCTCGATAGCGGACAGAGGAATGTTATATTCCTTCATTTTTTCCATCATATCCGTCCACGGAGCGTAAGCTCTCTCACACCAGATATTCTCCTCACGGTTAAGCGCATCGTAAAGAATTCTGACGCCGAGATTAGACATACCAATCTCATACGTATCGGGAAAGCAAAGCGCAAATCGGCACTTTACCGTCTCTTTATCCTTGATTATTGCGTTATATTCACCGCCCATGTATCTTCCGGGTTTTTCAACGCTTTTGAGAACCGAGGATACGTGCGGAATCTGAAAAAGTTTCATAATTGTTAATCTTTATCCTTGTTTTTTTCCTTTTTTCTTCCAAACAGCCTCTTACCTGTCAGTATAACACCCGCGCTCCATCCAACGTACCAAAGAGAGAGGAAAAGAGACGGAATGGAGGATTTTACAAGAAACGATAGTAGAAGTCCGAGAATTGCTCCACTTATAGCAACGGGAAGCTCCATGACAGAAAGCTTTGCATGAAGAGAAGCATATCTCTTTGAAAGAAGAAGTGTATTTATAATATTTGTTTTATCACCGATGCTTGCCATTCCAAGACTTATGCGATTATAAAGACGCACCTCTGACGAGGGGAGATTTTTCTTTTTGAGAACACGTATAGAATCGGTGCCTGCGGTAAGAGCGCGGAAAAGAGAATCGTCTACGTTAGGATCTCTCGTATACACGAGAGGCTTGATTTTGTCATCAAGAAGAAGAGGCAAAATCATAGTAAAGTCCTCGGAGAGCATATATCTGACAAAAAACTTTGCGTACACGCTTCCACCCTCGGCAGCATACATAACGCGAGTTGACTGAGAGGCTGTTCCCTCGTCTGCAAGGTCTGCGGGAATTTCAAGTCCATGGCTTCTCATAAATGCCGCGCTTCCTGCCATAACCACGACTCCGTCTATCTCACCGATAATTCCGTCGGTATCAACGGCAACGTTATCCGCGGGAGAAACACGACGGTCTACGGCATCTGCAAATATGTACGCAAGAGGTCCGCCTACAACAGTGAATAAAGCCGACATCTGCGCAAAAGCCTTCGGAAGATTTTCCTGCTTTCCGTTACCGTAAATGATACGCTGAAGATTTACGTCATCCTTGCCAAATATCTCGGTATCCTCAAAGGTGATTACGTCAACGCCGGAATAGTCGAAGATAGCCTTCTCACCTATAAATGCGCTCTTCTCACAATACGCATTACGCGCAGCCTGAGAATAGAGTATCTTATGAGAAATGAAAATAAACGAAGGAAGCGCAAGAATATAAGCGAGAGCAAAGGTCTTTGCTGCGCTGACAATTCCACCGGGAATAAAGAATGCAAACACACCGCCGACAAGCGCAACTCCGAGAGAAAGCGCAAGAATAAGCATATTTGCCTTGCCGTTTTCGGAAACCACAGAGCTTCTGGCACAAAAATCAGAAACAAAGCTTGTATTGAAAACTCGTGCGGTTCTTGATTTATAGCTCTCAACTATTCCGTCAAGAGCCCTATGCTCTGCAGGAAGATTTCTGGTAAGCTTCCTATCAACAACCCTCTTCTCACCATTATCCGATATTATCTTGAACGAAATAAACTCCGCCTTTTTCTTATAATAAGAAGAAAACATGGTGAAAATCACGAGAGAGGCAAACACAAAGCCCAAAAGCACATAGCTTGAGTCTGATGAAAATGCTATAACCGTACCGTAATAAACAGAAAGAACGAAAAAGGATACCGTTATAAAAAGCTCTGGGATAAATTTTCCGGTTGCCAAAGTGGCAAAGGAATATGCGACCTCGGGAAGCGAAAGCAAAAATAAACCTACAATAAACGGCAGGGTTATTATAGCCATACCGCCGCCAACACCCTCAAGATGCAAAAATTTCACAATATTCACGCCGATAAATGACACGTTTTCAACGAACAAGAGAATTACTGCTAAAAGAGCGGCAGTTAAAATACGCACTCTTATAGACGTTATAGAATCTATAAACGTATCAATGAATTTGTCCTTTACGGAAAGAGCAGTGTATTCCCTGCTTTTCTTCTTGCCGACATTCTCGTCTACGGACTCGATTACCGCAGCCGTCTTTTCCACTGCAAGAGGCTCTCGCACCGCTACGCTTACAGAAACAAGAGCGGGAGTTTCCTCCGTCTCTTGCTCGGCTTCGGAGATTTCTTCTATCTCCTCCGCTTGAGGCTCGGCAACAGCTTCCTCATCCGTTTGTTCCGGAATAAGTCCAAGAAGCTTATCAATATGGTCAATAACCTCTTCCTCGGTTACAGAAACGTTTTCTGACGGCTCTGAGCTCTCGAATTTAAAAACCTTGGATATATCAGAGGTATCCCTTGCGGCATTACCTGAGCTTACAAGAGTCGCTCCGACGATGCTCTCCTCACTGTCAAGCTCGGCTGTCGGATCGACATTCTGAGTAGTTGTATCAGGTACATAAAAAGGAGTCTCTATTTCTACCTTTTTTTCATTGCTTAGCGAAACCGCAGGGGTATCCCCGTTTCTCTTCATTCGGTAATTTTCACTCGCACCGGTAAATTTCGGCACGTAGGTAGTCCATATTTTATTCTGAGAAAAGCCTTCCTCTTCAGTTTTTTCTACCTCTGCTACAGGCTCTGTGTCTTGCGAGTCCCGTTCCATAGTTACAGGCTCGTCAATAACAGACATGGACTCCTCGGGCGCAGCGATTTCCTCTTCGTCCTCGAAAACGAGCATGGTATCATTACCGTCATCCTCAAAAAACTCAAGACTTACACCGCTATCAAGGTATGCTCCGGATTTGAGCGCCTCACGGACACCGTTGACTATATCGTCGATATTATCACGGTTAATGTTATCAGCCATTTGCCCCTCCATCTCTTTGCCTTGCAACCTCGGCAAGAATTATCGCCGCCGCACAGGATACGTTCATTGAATTAACCCTGCCGTGCAGCTTTATTGAAAGTGTAAAATCGCATTTTTCACTAACGAGCCTTGATATACCGAAGCCCTCGCTTCCCATTACCACGCACACGTTACCCGTAAGATCGGTCTTGTAGTAATCCTCGCCACCCATATCAGCAGCAT
>JAZRLJ010000121.1:0-6983 GCA_045646755.1 Eubacteriales bacterium
AAACCTAAATCAGCCGCATCCGCAGTGTTAATAATATCATAAAATCCTTATATTGTCAAGAAGTTTTAAAAATAAAGTTCAGTAATTTCAGAAAATCTATTGACAAATATAAAAAAACTTGATATAATAATTCGGCAAGCATTTGAACCACGGCTTGTGTTATATGGAGAAGTACTCAAGTGGTGAAGAGGCGCCCCTGCTAAGGGTGTAGGTCGGGCAACCGGCGCGAAGGTTCAAATCCTTTCTTCTCCGCCAAAAATACGGAATACCCTTTTGGGTGTTCCGTATTTTTTCTTTTCGGCGGAGAAGAAAGGATTTTCCCCCTTTGCACCGCAGCTCACAAAGTGTGCGGCGGCGCAGATAACCGAGCAAAGCCGAGTCGGAGAGCTTGCTCTCCAGCAAGGCTGCGAAGGTTGCTCCGTGTCGGCTCGTCACAGACGAGCGTAGTGCAGAGCACCAAGTGCGAGAGCGCACTTGCGACACATAGGAGTAAGGTTCAAACTGAGCTCTCTTTTTTACCTTTTCGTATCGCGCACCCTATCAAACCAACGCTCACCTTTTTTACTCTTTATAATATCACAGACGGTAAACAGGATAAAATAGAGAAGAAGCGCTATAGCGGAAATTACGGGATAGGTTAAAAATCCGACTCCGTCAAAGGGCGAGTGAATAATGAACATAGAGTTTACGTCATACGCCTTTTCGGGTGATACGAGAACCTTGAATATCAGATTGCAGTAAAGTCCGATAGCGTACATTCCTATAACGGAAAAGAACATATTTTTCATATTCTCGAAAAAATCAATTCTTATTCTTCCGAAAAGAGGAAGCAGAAGAACGTTGAACAGAAGCGTTGCGTGAGCGACAATGCTCTTCGTTATCTCATAGTCTCTCAGCGTAGGATTGTTTATGAAGTCCACGTTTGCGAACATTCCTACGAGTGTAGAGAAAATACCAAACCAGAAGATATAATCGGTAAGTAGTCTTGAAATTTTTGAATTCTTATTCTTAAGCAGAGGAAGAATAAGGCAGGACCACATAACCACGTTGCAGGGGTAAATCGGAAGAATCAGGTTAGGAGTATCCTTTAAATAATCCAGAGCCGCGCCGCCCGTTATACAGTAGAATATCAGCGTGCTGTAATGGAAGAGTATAGTAACAGCCGCTGCCACAAGCAGTAAAATTCCCTGCGCCTTTTCCGACTTGACTGTTTTCTTAACGGTAAAGAGTAACGCTCCTATTATTATCAGCAGTATAAAATTGAAAATCGTTAATTTCAGCATAAAATCTCCTAAGAGGCAACAAACTTTTTTCGTAATTATAGTACAAAAGTCTCGTAATGTCAATGAAAACGCGAAAAAGTGCGATTTTCAACTTGACTTTTATAAAATATCTGTTATAATAGTTGCATACGAAACCGTTGCGTATGCAACTATTTTCTTTTTTCGAGGTAGATTATGTCTAAATTTATGAAAATGCTGAATAATATCAGCCGATCTCAGTCGATTTACAGGCACAGTAAAATTTCGGCGAAGGATTTGAACCCCGCGCATTATTCCTTCGTTCTCGCTATATGCGCAGCGCCCGGACGCTCACAGGAGGAGCTTGCCAGGGAGCTGTGTATTAACAAAAGCACCGTGGCGAGAAACCTTAATTCCCTTGAGGAAAACGGATATATTGAGAGAAGGTCGATACCGAATGACAAGCGTCAGTTTTCGGTGTACCCAACCGAAAAGATGCTGGGTATTCTTCCTACTATAAAGGAAGCTTCAGTCAAGTGGATGGAGCTTCTGTCGGAGGGTATACCGCAAGACGAGCTTGATATATTTGATTCGGTTCTTTGCCGTATGCAAGAGCGAGCAAGACAAATCCTGGAAAAGCAAGAGGAAAGCAAATGAAGTGGTTTCTTAGATATTTAAAGCCTCTTAAAAACAGAATAATTTTGGGAACTACCGTAAAGATTATAGGTACTCTTGCAGAGCTTATGATCCCCTTTCTTCTTTCCCACATACTAGATAACGTAATTGCGAAAAACAACGTATGGGATATAGTTCTTTACGGTGTGCTTATGGCTCTGTGCTCCCTTATCGCTTGCGTTGGTAATATCGTGGCAAACAGAATGGCGGCAAAAACAACGATGATATTTTCTTCCCAAATGAGAAGAGAGCTGTTTTCAAAAACGCTCTCGTTGTCCTCTAAAAGTACAGATAAGTTTACAATTCCGTCACTTGAGGCTAGAATTACCTCTGATACGTATAACGTACAGAACTTTATAGGAATGATGCAGAGAATGGGTATAAGAGCGCCTATTCTACTCCTTGGCGGAAGCGCCATCACTTTGGTGATGGACAGTAAGCTTGCTCTCGTTATGATAGCAACGCTTCCTTTGATATTTTTTGTCGTTTACGGCATTTCGCGTATGGGCGTGCCGCTTTATACGGGGGTTCAGCGCTCGGTTGACGGAATGGTGAGAGTAGTACGCGAGGACGCGCAGGGAATAAGGGTTATAAAGGCTCTTTCCAAGGTTGATTATGAAAACGAGCGCTATGACAAGGCGAATCTTGAGCTTAAGCAAAGCGAGAGCAGGGCGGCAATAATTATGGGTGTAGTAAACCCGATAATGACCTTTCTTATGAACGGCGGTATAGTGGCGGTTATCGCTGTCAGCGCCTTTTTCGTGGCAAGGGGTACGTCTTCTGCCGCGACAGTAATTGCATTTATGCAGTACTTTACTCTCATTTCTATGGCAATGATGTCTCTCTCGAGAATGTTCGTTATGTATACGAAATGCGCCGCTTCCGCGAAGCGTATTTCAAGCGTAATGGAGTGTGAAAACGAGCTTAAGCTCTGCGAGGACGACGGCAAGGGCGACTCCTCATATCATATATCCTTTGAAAACGTCAGCTTCTCCTACCTTGGAAAAAAGGACAATCTCAAAAACGTATCCTTTAACTTAAGAAAAGGAGAAAGACTTGGTGTCATTGGCGCTACGGGAAGCGGAAAAACTACGATCATTCGTCTGCTTATGCGTTTTTACGATGCAGATGAGGGAACTGTTCGTATAGGCGGCAGAGACGTACGCTCGTATAGCCGTGAGGAGCTTACCTCGATGTTTGGCGCAGTATTTCAGAATGACTTTCTTTACGCTGATACTATAGAGGAAAATATACGCTTCGGAAGAGATGTTTCAAGGGAGGACATTGAGGCTGCTGCGACTCTTGCGCAGGCTCACGACTTTATAACCTCGTTTGCTGAAGGATATTCTCACGAGGTTTCAGCCGGCGGAACAAACCTCTCGGGAGGACAGCGTCAGCGCTTGCTTATATCGAGAGCATTAGCGGGAAGACCCGAGATACTTATTCTTGACGACTCTTCGTCGGCGCTTGACTATAAGACCGATTCCAATCTGCGCCGCGCGCTGTCGGAGGCGCTGCCTGATTCTACGGTTGTAACCGTAGCGCAAAGGGTAAGCTCGGTCAAGTCCTGCGACCTAATCCTCGTTATCGAGGACGGCGAAATCATAGGCGCAGGCAGTCACGCTCATCTTATGGAAAGCTGTCCCGAGTATAAGGAAATAAGCGATTCGCAGATGGGAGGTGCCTTCCTTGAGTAATAATAAAAAATCCCGTAAGGGCATCTTTTTAAGACTGTCAAAATACGTGCTTGAGCAATGGCCGATGTTTACTTTAGCTCTTATACTTACCTTAGTGTCGAATATGCTCGCTCTTTTCGGCCCGAGATTTTCGGGCGCGGCAATTGACGCTATAGCTTCGGAGAGCGGAGTTGATTTTCCGACGGTATGGAGAAACGTAGGATTTATGCTTGGCTGCTACGTGATTTCTGCGCTTCTGTCGTACGTTCTCGCGGTAGTTATGATACGCCTTAGTCAAAGGATTATCTATAAAATGAGAAGGCAGGTTTTTGAGAAGCTGACCTCTCTGCCCGTAAACTATTTCGATACTCACGCGACGGGTGACATAATAAGCCATCTGTCCTACGATATCGACACTATCAACAGCACTCTTTCTCACGATCTTATTCAGGTTATGACGAGCATTTACACCGTTGTCGGCTCGCTTATCTTTATGTGGCAGATATCAAGGCCGATGATACTCATATTCGTTATAACCGTTCCCGCCTCGATAATCTTCACACGCTATCGTTCTAAGGTGGTTCGTCCGCTTTTTCGCAAGAGAGCAAAGAAATACGGTGAGCTGAACGGCTTTGCCGAGGAAATGCTCACAGGCTCGCGCACTATAGCGGCTTACGGAAGAGAAGATGTAATATCCTCGCGCTTCAATAAAATAAACGGAGAAGCAATGGATGCCTTCTATAGCGCGGAGTATCAGGGCGCTCTGCTTTTTCCGTCTATTAACTTTATCAATAACTTATCCTTAACGCTGGTTGCGATTATGGGCGGAATACTCTATATGTACTCGCAGAACGGCGTGATACTTGCCGCCTCGGCGTTTTATATCACTCTTGGCGGTGTGGCGCAGTTCGTGCAGTATTCGAGAAAATTCGCAGGACCTATAAATGAGTTTTCAAACATTTTACACGAATTCCAGTCGGCGTTTTCTGCGGCGGAGCGAGTATTTAAGATTCTTGACGAAGAACCCGAAAAGCTTGACTCTCCCGATGCAATAGCGCTTCGCGAGGTTAAAGGAGAGGTAATATTTGATGACGTAACTTTTGGGTATACGAAGGATAAAACTATACTCAAAAACGTTTCCGTAAAGGCAGAGAGAGGGCACACCGTAGCTATCGTCGGACCAACGGGAGCCGGCAAGACGACAATCATCAATCTGCTTATGCGATTTTACGATGCTGATAGCGGCGAGATACTAATAGACGGAATACCGTCGAAAAAAATAAAGAGGACGGAGCTGCGCCGCGCGTTCACAATGGTTCTTCAGGATACGTGGCTTTTCTGCGGCAGCATATACGATAATATCGTATACGGAAGGGAGGACGCCACTTCGGACGAGGTATACGACGCGGCAAAATCGGCAAGAATTGCCTCTTATATAGAGAGCTTGCCTAACGGATATGATACGGTGCTTTCCGATGACGGAATAAATATATCCAAGGGACAAAAGCAGCTTATAACCATAGCCCGCGCATTCCTTTCGAAATCCCCCATACTCATTCTTGACGAGGCAACCTCAAACGTTGACTCGCGTACAGAGGTTCGGATACAGAGAGCTATGAGCGAGCTTATGAAGAACAAGACCTGCTTTATTATCGCGCACCGTCTTTCCACCATTCAGAATGCCGATACCATTCTCGTTGTAAAAGACGGAGCTATAATCGAGCAGGGAAATCACGAAGAACTTATCGCAAAGGGAGGCTTTTACCATTCTCTCTACCATTCGCAATTTATATAAACACGCCTTGTATAATTGGCAATGGTAAATATTGACACGATATCGGAAATATGATATAATGAAGGTACCAAAGAACGAACACAAGAAAGGAAAATTGTTATGAAAAAATTATTAAGTTTGTTTGTTGTTATCGTTTTGCTGTTGTCCTTGACGCTTTCTTCTTGTGATTTTTCTTCAGTACCGTTTCTTGAAAATATTTTGCCCGGAGATAACGGTGGTGAAGATATGAGCTCGGAGACTCTTATGAATAAGATTTCTGACGCAATGGATGCCCTTTCTTCATATGAATCGGATGCTGAAATTGACGCTCTGTTCTACGTTTCAGGAAAGAAAATTACTTTTGACGTAAGCTCAACTGTTATATATAAAGAAGACGGCAAAGATTTGTATTTTTACAATGAAGGTGAGGTTTCGGCGAGTGGAGCGGGAGTTGAAGTTGAGGCTTCGACCATAGAAGCGTATAATGACGGAAAATATTTCCTATCGTATTCTAATGACGGACTTGTTAAGAAGCTGTATTCGGAGAATACCGTAAGTGAATTCTTGGATTTATATGACAATCTCTCTGAAAAAAACTTTTACAATAGCTATGGCAAGGCTTCTCATATAAAAAATTCCGATGGAACGTATACGCTAACTCTGACTGAGTACGACAAAGAGGTTATTGACTCTACTAATAATGACTTTGGACTCCCGATGGAAGACGGCGGCGGAAGAGTCGTCGGTTGTACCGTAACACTTACGGTTAATGCCGATTATACCATTAAAAAGACTGATGTAGAATACGATTTTTCAAATACGGAGTTTTCGGGAACGCAGACAGTTGATTTTAAGTCTTACAATGCTGTAAAGAAGATTACTAACACAATAAATCCCGATGATTATACCGAGGTTTCGGATGCTATAGGAATTACCCTTTACCAAACCCTTTTGAGCAAAAGAACGAACAGTGAGAGCGGCTCCTTTACGTTTTCTTTAAATCAGACCGTTTCGCTGGGTGCCTCAAGCTCTATACATAATGAAAAGGATATTGTTTCATACGGAGTCGATGACGACGGATATTATTTCGACTTGGAAGCCGAGATAAACGGAACGGAGCATACAATAACCTATGGCGACGGCGTATATAAGGTAGACGGCGAGGCTGACGACAGTCAAGATTATAATGACGTAATAGCAAAGTCGTTTATTGACGGACTTATAGATCCGTTTGGAGTTACACCCATTGAAATAGAGGATGTTACCGTTTTAAGAAAGGGGAATAAAAAGGTCTATACCTTTGAACTCTATCCCCACAGCGGAAACGTATACGAAGCGGTTGCCTCCTTGTTTAATCAAGTTAGAGTTATTTACAGAGATGCGGAGATGCAACTTAAGGTTTCCGTGGAAAATTATGAAATTGTAGAGCTCGAATATATAATATACGCCGTGGGCGGTACGGGAATGAACGAGATGCATATTGACATAGAGGCGCGTACCGAGTTTACCGACGACTGATATAAAAACTAAAAAACAAAATGAGTGAGGTAGATTTCTCTGCCTCACTCTTGATTTTGAACTTGTTTCATTAAACTAAGGTCAAAAATCCGCTTTTTA
>JAZRLJ010000122.1:0-24153 GCA_045646755.1 Eubacteriales bacterium
GCTGAGCAGGGTAAAATCCACTCCCGCATAGCTGAGCTCAAGGAAATGATCGCAAACGCAAAGGTTATCGACGAGTCTCAGATTGACGAGAATGTAATCAGCGTTGGCTCTATAGTAGAGCTCTTCAACAAGGAAAGAAATAAGGATTTCACCTATCATATAGTAGGCTCTTACGAGACCGACCCCGCTTCGGGTAAGATTTCGGACTCCTCCCCCATCGGCTCAGCTCTTCTCGGCGCAAGAGCAGGTGACGAGGTCGTTGTAAGCGGAGCTAGAGAACAGCACCTTCTTGTTAAGAAGGTTTCGAGAGCTAAGGAATAATCTTCTCTGAAAGGAATTTTAAAAATGGCAGAACAGAACACACAGCAGAATTCTACAAACGAGCTTGTAGTTCGCAGAGAGAAGCTTGCCTCACTCGTTGAAGCAGGCAAGAACCCCTTTGAAATAACCAAGTATGACGTTACCTACTCCAGCGTAGACGCTATCGCAGAGTTTACCGAGAGAGAAAGCTCTCTCACTGAGGGCGAGACCATCACCGTAAGAATTGCGGGCAGAATGGTTGCAAGACGCGTTATGGGTAAGGCGTCCTTCGCTCATCTTCTTGACGGTGAGGGCAAAATTCAGCTTTACGTTTCCCGCGACGACCTTGGCGACGAGGATTATCAGAGCTTCAAGAAGTGGGATATCGGTGATATTATCGGCGTTGAAGGAATACTCTTCCGCACCCGTACAGGCGAAATATCCGTACACGCTAAGAGCGCTACCCTTCTTGCAAAGTCTCTTCTTCCCCTCCCCGAGAAGTTCCACGGTCTCACCAATCTCGAGCAGAGATACAGACAGAGATACGTTGACCTTATCGTTAACCCCGAGGTAAAGCGCAATTTCATAATCCGCTCACAGTTCATAAAGTTTATGCGTAAGTATCTCGATGAAAGAGATTATATCGAAGTAGAAACCCCCGTTCTTAATACCATCGCGGGCGGTGCGTCCGCGCGCCCCTTCATAACCCATCACAACACCCTCGATATTGATATGTATATGCGCATCGCAACCGAGCTTCCCTTAATGCGCCTTATCGCCGGTGGAATGAACAGAGTTTACGAGATAGGCAGAATATTCAGAAACGAGGGTATGGACCCTAAGCACAACCCTGAATTTACCTCTATCGAGCTCTATCAGGCGTACGCCGATTTCCACGATATGATGGATATTGCGGAAGGTATTATTTCGGGAGCGGCAATGGAAATTCTCGGTACTTACGAGGTTGAATGGATGGGCGAGAAAATCGACCTCACTCCCGGCTGGCGCAGACTTTCTATGGTTGACGCCGTTAAGGAATACGCGGGCGTTGACTTCGGCGCTATCACCGACGATGCGGAGGCGGTTGCCGCTGCAAAGAAAATAGGTGTTGAGCTTGCGGACACCGCAGATAAGACCTGGGGTAACGCTCTCTACGCATGCTTTGACCAGCGCGTAGAAGAAAAGCTCATTCAGCCTACCTTCATCACGATGTATCCCGTAGAGGTTTCTCCTCTTACAAAGGCAAGCCCCAAAGACCCCAGACTCACCGAGCGCTTTGAGCTCTTCATCTGCCATAGCGAGCTTGCAAATGCATACTCCGAGCTTAACGACCCCATCGTACAGCGCGAGCGCTTTATGAAGCAGCTTGAACTACGCGACAGAGGAGACGACGAGGCAGAGATGCTCGACGAGGACTTCCTCACCGCTATGGAATACGGTATGCCCCCCACAGGCGGTATGGGTATCGGCGTTGACAGAACCGTAATGATGCTTACCGGAAACGATACCATCCGTGAGGTTATACTCTTCCCGACTATGAAGCCTGAGGTTTAATAACGCTTTTTGAAAAAAGCTTAGCAAAAACTTTAATATAAAAACGCTGAAAGCGAAATGCTTTCAGCGTTTTTTTGTTATCTGTTGATGCTTACACCGGCGATGCCGAGTACCAGCTCGTTTGCGATAGCCTCTACCTTGACGCTTTTCAGCTCCTTTTCGGGATTCAATCTGATTCTCTTGACGCTTGCGTGATTGTAGTCTGAGAAATAGAAGATTTCAGCATCGGTCGTAAGCGCTGAGGTAAGCCAGTCGTCTACGCTGAGGGGATAAACGAGACTCGTCTGCTCGGTAGTTCCGTCGGCGTAGGCAACGGTAATACGCGCGTTCTCAACGTATGAATGGAGACAGCAGGTGCTGGCGACAAACATAAGCGCAAGCTCTCTTCCCTTGCCGTCAAGACTAAACGTTATATCGGTGGGAAATACGTCGTAGATGGATACGCAGGCGAGATTTTCATTTTTCGCAGGGGTTCTGAACGGTATTCCTGAGGGGGTAACGACCTCGCCGCCGCTCTCTCTCAAAAGGCTGTCGTCAACGCAGACGACGTGTCTGCCCTTCTGCGTCCAGTTGTGCGAGTATCTGCCGTTTTGATACATACTCATAGAATAGTGGTCGCTCGCAGGACGGGGGTGTATATACGCCTGATTATGAACCTCTGTCATCTTGCAATTGAAATGCTCGGATATATCAACAGTCTCAAAGCTATCCTGAGTGATTTTCTCCTCGGGCGCATCCTCTGAAATAATATCGTAATCGACTGCAATCCAAGAGTCGTACTCGCCGCTTCTGACACGGATAAAGAGAGTGTGGTCGCCGACAATATCCGTTGCGGTTGCATACACCTTATTACCTACCACCTTTACGTCTGTAAGAGTCTCTGAAATATCAAGGATATCAAGAATTTCTCCGTCCTTGATTTCAAATGCGACTCTGCTCTTTCTAAGAACAGTCGAGGGATACTGTGCGGTAGGAATACAAGACTTGCCATGCATAACTCGGAGCTGAAATCTTCCGACCTTATCTGTCTCTATAATTATAAAGCTGCTGTTGGGCTCGGGCAAAATTCTATATGATACGGGCTCTCCGTCAAGAAGCACAGCCTCAACGTCAGAAGCGCGCATAGGTATTCTTATCACCTTTTTCTCGGTTCTGTCGGTGTGGATATTGAATATCTCGCGGTTTCCTCTTCTGTTATACGAGAGAGAAAGGTCTTTTACAGTAAGACTTGCGTCCTCCCACTCCGACGGGAATCCGGGCGCTATATTAAGAACTCCGTCAAGAGCATCTATTCTTATTCCGAAGAGTCCCTCTATAACGAGTCTCAGATAGGTGCTTGACACATCGGTGAAGTCCATATCACCGAGGTCACAGGTGCACATAGGTGACTGAACGTGCGCCGCCATACCGGGATTTCTACCCGTAAAGTAACAATCCGAAATTCCTTTAAGAAGCTTATGAGCCTCCTCTTTGAGTCCGAGCTTAAAGTACACGAGCGCAAGGTGAGCGTTCTCTGCTGGGAATATTCCACAGTTGGAATACTGCTTGGGAAGCCAGTTTGAAGAATAACAAAGTCTGCCCTCACCTGTAGGGGTTGTTATGTTCTGAATATGCTTTTCTGTAAACTTAAGTGTACAATACGCCTTAAAAGAGTCAATCATATCCGAGTCCATAACGTGATATACTGTAGGAAGCTCGACGGAAGTATGACAGAGGCAATTGCCTACGGTGTCAAGCGACTCGGCAATAACTCCCTCGTTTGCCATCCAGAGCTTCTCGTTAAGAGCCTTTTTGATTTTCTCTGCGCGCTTTTCAAAGACCTCACCGTCGCGGCCGATTTTCTTAGCTATCTTTGAAAGCACGAGATTTGCTCTGTAGTTATAAGCGCTGGACTGGGCGCAGGCTGCTCCGTTATAGTTATGACCGTCTGAAATCCAGGTATTGAGAACATTCTGATAGAGACCGTCGCCGTCGGGGTCAAAGGTCCTTCTCTCCCATTCTACCATTGATACCATATCGTCAAAGTGCTCTCTTGCGGTTTCGATATCTCCCGTCCACTCGATATAGTAAAGCATCATATCGAGAGCGCATTCCTGCATATTGTAAGGTCCGTACTCGGGACGCTGCTGTGAGTCAAAGCAGGACGGCAGTCTTCCTACGGGATTGTCCTGGTTATGAAATCTTCTGTCAAATTTGTTCTCACCGTCGGGAATAGGTGAATAATCATACCACACGCGCTCGTCCTTTACGTCGCCACGAGATATGAGCGCAAAGTACTTTTTCATAGTCTTCTTGACTCTGTCCCCCCAGCCGAGAGCTGTGGGAGCATACCAATTTCGCCAGCCGAGGAAGGGGGCGTGGTAAGCAAACGCGCCGTGATGGAAAGAGTCCTTGTGCCAGGAAGCGTCAAGCGCTATAACCGTAGGGGGTACGGAGTGGTCTATCGCTCTGTCGGGTGTTTTGACGTCAACGCACGCAAACTTTGCGTAAATCTGACTCTTGACGTAGCCTATCGGATTTTCCATATTAAGCCACTTGTCGAGCGTCTTTTCGTCCGAATTATAGAGGGCAACTATGTATCCGTCAAACGCCTTGCCTGGCTCAACGGGAGCTGAAATTCTTACTACTCTGTCTTCCTCATTTTCGGGAGTGGAGGTCATAAATACGCTTGGGTAAGGCTCTGACATCGCCTTTGCCGAGCCGAGCGCAAAATCCGCGGGAAAGCTCGTTCCGACTATCATATTCTTGCCGTCGGTATGGGTAATCTTAGCTCTTCCCTCTCCTATCTCTATAGCGTTGCCCTTGGTGTTATCCGCAGAGAAATATCTTCTCGGGTCGCCCTTATACTCAAATCTGCAAAGAACGTCGGTTATACCGCCAAAGCCCAGAACGAAATGAACTCTCTGGTCGGTGGTAATTCTGTAATGAACTATATATCCATCGTCGGGAAGAAGAGGATACGCCTCTATTTTGACGCGCACGTCGGGAAACCAAGCTGACATCTGTGAAAGCTCGTATTCCATCCAGCCGTTCTTGAATTCTGCAAGAACGTCCTCCGAATCGTGAAACCATTTGGAAGTCTGGTCTATATGGCTCGAATAATAAAACCTCTGTCTCTGTCCCGGAGTTATAGCAAGTCCGCTATTCAGCACTCCGCACTTTGCGTAATAAGAAACCGTGCTTTTAAGCCAGTCGGTAACCGTACCCATAAACTGAGGAGCATCGCCCGCAAAGGTAAGAAATCTCTCTGCATTTTCGTCATTCGTATGCGAGCCGTAGAGCGGTCTGTTAAAAACCTCGGAGCTCGCGCTGACGGCGTATCCGTTCTCCGTTAAATCGTATCGCGTGGTCGCCATTACAAAATTCCTCGCTTTCACTTAAGGATTTTTTAGTTTACTTCTCCTTTATTTTAGCACACAAATAACTTAATAGAGTACAAAATCGGGCACAATATTTATAAAATCGGGCACAATTGGTACGGTGGATTATCCTAAAGTGATAAACTTATTTTTTGATTGTGTACGGAAAGTAAAATTTTTCACAAATCGTCTCTTGTCTATTTACTTTGCGCTCGCAAGATGATATAATGTAGACAACAAAGCTAAAAACAATCAAAATACAAATAAAGGATTACAAAATGAGGGAAGAAAAGTACGACCTTAACGGTGAAAGCGGTATAGTAATAGAAAAAGGCCGCTTTGGAAAATGGTTTGAAAACTTCTGGTATCACTACAAATGGCATACGATATTCGTCTCCTTTATTCTTCTGGTAGTGACGGTATGCACGGTGCAGATGTGTCAGAAGGAGGAATACGACACCCATATAATTTACGCAGGCTCGGAATACGTTAGCCGAGTCAGAAGCAGCGCAGACCTTTCCGAATATGAGGTTTTATACAAATCGATAAACGAGGCTGCAGAGGACTTTGACGGCAACGGCAAGGTGCACTCCTCTTTTGAAGCAATGTATATGCTAACAACCGAGGAGATAGAAAGAATCGAAGCCGAGCTTGACGAAAAGAAGAATAACGGTGAAGAAGCAGAGGAGCTCAACTACGCTCAGCTCAGTGAAAACAACAGAGCCTTTGCAGAGAGAATTCAGTATAGCGACGTATATGTATTTCTTATTTCAGAGCCCCTTTATCATAAATATCAAAAAGAAGCAACCGACGAGTCCTCTGCCCTTTTCGTGCCGATAAGAGAGCTCTCAAACGGAAAGGCCGACTTAGTGTTCCTTGACGACTCGGCAGTATATCTTCATTCTACCGAATACGGAAAGCTTCCCGGACTGTGCGATCTTCCCGAGGATACTCTCATAACTCTCCGCGCGGTCGGTGCTCTCTCCACGATGTTTGATAAGGAAAAGACAAACGAAAACTACGAAAACGCCAAAAAGGTCGTAGAAAATATGCTTAACTACGGCACTTAATTTGGGGTATTGACAAACATTAAAAAATATGCTAAAATATTCCTTACATTATGAGGGAGTAGCAAGCGCACGAAATGCGTAGCAAGTCAACAGCTCCGACGGATTTTCCGTCTGGCTTGCCTTAAATTGCCAGACTCAAGTATAGTATGCTATACCTATGTCTGTTTTATGAAGAATGAATAATAGACCTGCGTATAGCTTTACGGTATACGCAGGTATTTTTTTGCATAAAAATAAAAAAAGGAGATATAAAGGATATGAAATACTATCTTGAAGACGGAAAAGCCGCTCTTACAAAGCTCGGCTCTTCCGAAAAAGGTCTTTCCGATGCGGAAGCTGAAAAAAGGCTTTCCGAAAATGGAAAAAACAAACTCACCGAAGCTAAAGGAAAATCGATATTTATGCGATTTCTCGAGCAGCTCTCCGACCCGATGATAATAATTCTTCTGGCGGCGGCTGTGGTAAGCGGTGTTCTTGCAGTCCTTGAGGACGAAAGCTTTGCTGACGTTATTATCATTCTCGCAGTAGTGCTTATTAACGCAGTCCTCGGTGTTTACCAGGAAAGCAAGGCAGAAAAAGCAATAGAGGCGCTGCAAAAAATGTCAGCCGCAACCTCAAAGGTCATTCGCGACGGCGTTTTAAAAACCGTTCACTCAGAGGACCTCGTTATCGGTGACGTAATCGTGCTTGAAGCGGGCGACGCAGTTCCTGCAGATGCGAGAATACTCGAAAGTGCGAGTCTCAAGGTTGAGGAAGCTCCCCTTACGGGTGAGTCAGTACCCGTAAACAAGTTTATAGAGATTATAAATCTCGAAGAGGGCAAGGCTGACGTAGGACTTGGCGACCGCAAGAATATGCTCTATATGGGAAGCACAGTAGTTTACGGACGCGGCGTGGCAGTCGTAACCGCTACTGGTATGGACACCGAAATGGGTAAGATTGCAGACGCGCTTCAGAACGCAAAGGAGGGCAAAACTCCCCTTCAGCAGAAGCTCTCGGGTCTTTCAAAGATTCTCACCTATATCGTTCTCGGTATATGCGCGGTAGTATTCGGCGTTCAGCTTATAAGAGAGGGTAGCTTTAACTTTAACGAGGTTATTCTTCCTTCGTTTATGGTTGCCGTTTCTCTTGCAGTTGCGGCTATCCCCGAGGGACTTGCGGCTGTAGTTACGGTAGTTCTCTCAATAGGCGTAACCAATATGTCAAAGCGCAATGCAATTAT
This sequence comes from Eubacteriales bacterium, assembly GCA_045646755.1. Classification (GTDB taxonomy): domain Bacteria; phylum Bacillota; class Clostridia; order Oscillospirales; family CAG-272; genus UBA1740. The sequence continues at coordinate 7,506 of JAZRLJ010000122.1, forward strand.
AAGAAAGCTCACCGCAGTAGAGACTCTCGGCTGCGCACAGATAATCTGCTCTGACAAAACGGGTACTCTCACTCAGAACAAAATGACCGTCGTAGACTTCTTTGGCGAGAACGAGGGCGCTCTTGCTTCCGGAATGGCTCTCTGCTCCGATGCGGAGGCAGATGCCGACGGAAACATTACGGGAGAGCCTACCGAGGCAGCTCTCGTAGCCTGGGCATACAAGCTCGGACTCAAGAAGAGTGAGCTCAAGGAAAGCTTTGCCCGTGTCGGAGAAGCTCCCTTTGACTCGTCAAGAAAAATGATGTCTACCGTTCATAAGGACGGCGAGGGCCTCGTTCAGTACACCAAGGGTGCTCCCGACGTAGTTATCGACAAATGCACTCACTATATAAAGGACGGCAAAGCCGTTCCCATGACCGAGGAATACAAGGCAGAAATTCTCAGAGCAAACAAGGATATGGCGGATAAGGCTCTCAGAGTTCTCGCTATGGCTGAGAAGAGATACGCCGAGGCTCCTACGGAATACACCCCCGAGACTCTCGAATTTGACCTTACTTTCGTAGGTCTTTCGGGAATGATTGACCCCGTTCGTCCCGAGGTAAAGGACGCTATCGTTGAGTGTAAGAGCGCGGGAATACGCCCCATAATGATTACGGGCGACCACGTTGATACCGCAACCGCAATAGCAAAGGAGCTTGGCATTATCACCGAGGATACCTACGCTATCACCGGCGCTGAGCTTAACGAAATGAGCGACGAGGAATTTGAGTCCAAGTTCCGAAATATAAGCGTTTACGCAAGAGTACAGCCCGAGCACAAGACCAGAATAGTCAACGCTTGGAAGAAGGCGGGCTTCGTTACCGCTATGACCGGTGACGGTGTAAACGACGCGCCCTCAATTAAGAGCGCGGATATCGGCGTCGGAATGGGCATTACGGGTACCGACGTAACCAAGAACGTTGCGGATATGGTACTCAGCGACGATAACTTTGCTACCATCGTAGGCGCTGTCGAGGAAGGCAGAAGAATCTACGATAACATCAGAAAAGCAATTCAGTTCCTTCTCGGCTCGAATATGAGTGAGGTTCTTGCGATATTCTTCGCAACCCTTCTCGGATTTACCATTCTTGAGCCGGTTCACCTCTTATGGATAAACCTTGTAACCGACTGCTTCCCTGCTCTCGCTCTCGGTATGGAGAGAGCCGAGCCCGGCATTATGAACCGCAAACCGCGTGATTCCAAATCGGGAATCTTCTCGGGCGGTATGGGTGTCGATATAGCATATCAGGGCGTAATGGTTGCCATTCTTGTATTTATTTCCTACTTTATCGGCGGCGTTATCGAAACAGGCTCGTTTGCTATCGGCAACTACTCTCACGGCGTAACTATGGCGTTCCTCACTATGTCAATGGCTGAGATATTCCATAGCTTCAATATGCGCTCTCAGAGAGGAAGTACCTTCACATTAGGCTCTGTAAACAAGACGCTCTTCATCGCAGGCGCAGGCTCGCTTCTCGCGACCACCCTCGTATGTGAGGTTAACTTCCTTGCAAAAGCATTCGGCTTTACACACGTCGGAATCTGGGAATACCTCATCGCAATCGGCCTCGGACTTCTCGTTATACCGATTGTTGAGTGCGTTAAGTTCTTCCAGAGAAAACATTCTAAGATATAATTTAAGAAAAACAAAAAGATGCGGAGCGCTTCAAAAAGGAGTTGCTCCGCATTTTTATAAATAAAAGTTATGATTGTAGTAGATTTTACAGCAAATCGTAGGTTATTCTCTCACCGCGGTAGGTCTTGTCGGCTGAAACAAAGCCTCTTGCCCTCGTGAGAGGATTTACCGAAGCGTCTCTCTCGAGGACACACCCTGCCGAGAGCACTGCCGAAGGCCCTATCTCAGCGCCGTCACCTACAAGAGCGCCAAATCTTGATCTGCCTGTATTAAGCCGCTCCGAGTCGGTCTCGCAGATTACCTCGCCTCTGTCCGCTCTCATGCTCGAGACGATAGCGCCCGCGCCGAATCGGCCTTTCTTGCCGACAATAGAATCGCTGACGTAGTTATGAGCTTGCGCTCTTGAAAAATCAAGGAACATACTGCGCCGTATCTCCGAGAAGCTGCCTATCACACACTCCCTGCCTATAAACGAAGAGGAAACGACGGAAAAGTTGCCGACCTCCGCCCCGTCTTCAATTATAAGGGGAGCTATAAGCTCGGCGCTGTCCGATATGGCGGCGCTATCCGCCACCCATACCTCCTTCTTTATCTCGGTAAAGATTTTTTTGTCGAGGCCTCTGCCTATTCTCCTTATATATTCGCAGAGACTGTCAAGCGCGTCCCAAGGATATTTTTCCGCAAGAAACAGTCTTTCGATAAGCGCTCCTCTGAAATCAAAAAGCTCGTCTGTTTTCATCCTTCTCTTCCTTTCTGTCATATATACCATATATATTCAAATTGTTAAAAATTATTCGTGGGGTTTGTCTGAAATTGTAGTATAATTCTCCTTGTATTTTTAATTTTTCTGAAAAAGGAGATTTTCAAAATGGCAGAGAAAAAGAAAAGAGCAAAGCGCCGTCTTTACTTCAGAATACTTAAAAAGCTTATGAAATGCCGCTACAAAGAGCCGAGATTTATCTATCTTGGCGAGGAATTTGAGAACGGCGCTCTTATTCTCTCTAACCACGAGGGTACTGACTCCCCAATGTCGCTCGAGATATACTGCGACAAGCCCATTCGTATGTGGGGAACGGGTGAAATGAACGCAGGCCTTATCACTCTTTACAAATATCATTCAAGAGTTTACTTTCACGAGAAGAAGCACTGGAACCTTCACCTTGCAAGGCTGTTTTGTCTTATAGCAAGTCCACTTACCTGGCTTTTCTACGCGGGATTTGACCTTATATCAACCTACAAGGATATGAGAATTATTAAAACGCTCAGAGAGAGCGTAGCCGCGCTCAAGAGCGGTGACAACATAGTAATATTTCCCGAGGACTCAACTAAGGGTTACCTCGCCGAGCTTGAAGGCTTCCACGAGGGCTTTGCGCTCCTTTCCGACGTCTGCAGGAAGCAGGGAATGGACCTTCCCATCTACGTTTCCTATTTCAGAAAGAGCGACAGGACCTATATCTTCGACGCTCCCGTAAAGTACTCAACGCTTCAGAAGAAATACACGAGCCGCTCCGAAATTGCCCGAGCGCTCTGTAACCGCTGCAACGAGCTTGGAAAAATGCAATTTGACGAAAACGGCAAGCCTATTGAAGAAAAGAAGGAAGAAAATATATCCCTTCACGCATAGTTTAAAAAAGGACTTTCCAAAACGGAAAGTCCTTTTTTAGTTAAAGTATCTTCTCCATATAGGTCTTCTGCGGCAAGAGGCCCATAGCCTCGTAGAATTTCATAGCCGAGGGGTTGCAGCTCCGGACGTTGAGGGTGAGATTATAGCAGCCGCTCTCTCTTGCAAGGCTGACTGCCGCCTCGTAAAGCTCCTTGCCGATATGTCCGCCCCTAAGATTTTCGTCTACGCACAGGTCGTCAATATAGAGAGTCTTTATATCGGTAAGCACAGAGTTATCCTTGTGCTGCTGAAAAATGCAGAAGCAGTAGCCGAGCACCTCGTCATTTTCGTCGGTATAGACGAGAATAGGTCTCCCGTTATCCGAAATCAAATCTTCAAGCTCCTTTTCGGAATACTTCCTGCCGACCTTGAAAATATCCGGTCTGCCTTTATGGTGAACGAGGCATACCTCTAAGAGAAGGTCACATATTTTGGGTATATCCTTTTTTGCCGCGCGTCTTATCATTTCTTTTCTCCTTTTATCCGTTTTAATCCCTTTTTAGCCTATTATACACTTTTGCTTTTGGAAAATCAATTGACTTTGAAAAGAAAATATGCTACAATTATCACATTAAGTTAGTTGATTGGAGATTAAAATGGAACGCAAATACGGTATTGATATAAAATGGCTTGCAGTATCCTCTTTTGAAATAAGATTTGGAGATTTTACGGTTGTAACCGACCCGTTTATTACCGAGTGCAAGGGAACTGACCTTACTTACGAGGCGGTCGAGAATTGCGACGCTATCACAATAGGACACGCGCACTGGGACCATATAACCGACATACCGAGGCTCTGCGAGAAGTTTAAGCCGTTAATTTTGTGCGGAGATATGACCGCAACCCCTCTCGCCGAGTGGCTCAACTATACCCCCGCGTATATACACCCTATGTATCCGGGACTTGAGCTCGACTTTGACAAGGTGAAGATACGCGCCCTCTACGGAAAGCATAAGTATCAGCAAAAGGGTATGGGATATAACGACCTGGTAAGCCTTATAAATGAAAACGAATACTGCCAGGCAGACCCCGGAATTGCCGCACTCCAGGGAGTTGGCACTATGGAATACAGAAACTTCCTTTTCACCGCTCCAAGCGGCGCTAAGGTGCTTATCTGGGGCAACGACCCCACCCCCGAGCAAAAGAATATCTGCAAGGCTCTTAAACCCGACATAGCCATACTACAGAGGCCCGTAGGCGAGAAAGCTATCGCAGCAAACGCGGACTTTGCCGCAGAGATAGGCTGCAAGGTGCTTATCCCCCACCACCACGATTTCCACGGCATCGATCCTACCACTAACGTCGAAAGATTTAAGGAAGAATTTCTCAAGAGAGTCCCCGACGGTACCTTTATAACTCCCAAGCACGGCGAGTGGATTTCTCTGTAACCGGTATAATTTAAGAAAAACACGCAAAAATATTAATGCGTCAAATCGGCATTTTAATCGAATATTAACGTTTAAACAATAAAAATTTCGCTAAAATTAAAAAAACACTTGACAAACTGATTTTTATATGCTACAATAGTCAAGCGCTTAAAAAAGCTGTTAATTTTTAGCGGAATTGTGTAAAGGTAGCACAGCAGACTCTGACTCTGTATGTCTGGGTTCGAATCCTAGTTCCGCTGCCAAAGAAAGCAGACCATCATTTGATGGTCTGTTTTTTCTTTTCTTTGGCTGTGGAACTTCGAAGAACCCAGTTCCTTGCTATGCAAGGATTGGGTTCGCATACCGCCAGCGGCGGTATCCGGCGTATTGCGTGGGAATACCTTTCCACAACTCTAAAGCCTACGGCTCTTTTGTTTTTCTCATAAATAGCTTTACTTTCAATTTTAATTATGGTATACTAATTTCGTTACATAGAAACGGAGAATATTATGCTTATAAGCTCAAAGCCAAAAAACGAAGGCGAGGCGGCGGTAATCGCCCGCGCAAGACAACTGACTGATTTTAAGTGGACGCCCGTGCGTGACGTTCCGACCTATCTTTCACTCACGAAGGGTAACGGAGTGCTCCCTGCAGGAGTAGAGCAAACGGGATTCCCCTATGCCTCCACCGAAAGAATAGACAAGTTTTTCTGCGAGAACATTTCCTTTGAAAGCTTCCTCACGGCTATTCCCAACCCCGACAGCAAGCTATACCAGGCAGGACACGCATCTCTTCGCGCCTGCAACTTCGGTGTGGTATGCAACGGACTCGTGCGCTACGCTCTCGGCATCAGGGAAAGAGTGAACACGCAAAACTGGAGCTCTCTTCCCGGTATGAGACAGATCAAGCAGAAGGGAGAATACACCGTAGACGAAATGCAGCTCTGCGACGTTCTCCACGCCTATGGCGAAGGAAGAAATCACGTTTCTCTAATAACCGACATCATCAGAAACGAGGACGGTAAGATAGAATTCGTTGAGGTCTCCGAGGCGGTGCGACCCACCTGCAAGAGAAAAAGCTACACCCCGGAGGAGTACTACGAAGCTTTCAAGCTCTTCTCACTCTGGAGATACGACCTTCTTGGCTCTGTGCCTCCCCTTGACGAGGAGCAAAACACACTTCTTTTCGAGTCAGGACTCGAAAAGATTTCCCCGAGTATCGCCGTAGACAACGGAAATAAGTCTAATTACAGACTCGGAGAGGAAATTCTCATCTCTGTATTTGGAGAGGAAGAAAACGTAGTCGTTCTCAGCCGTGGCGGAGAGGCAATCGAGGAAATAAAGGTATACGGAAATGCTAAGATCGCAATCACTCTTGAGAGAGGATACTACACCGCCTCACTTAAGAATGGCGGGGAGAGAGTTGAATTTGCCGTAACCATTCCCGAGATCTCCTACGAATGCGACGGCAAGAGTATAACCGTGCACATAGATCCGATGGACAAAAAGAGCAAGATACTGCATATGGAACTGCGAAAGAAGATCAACAAGGAAGGTTTTGGCGGTCTTGCGAAAGTCCTGCCTCTCACCGAGGAGGAAAAGAAAAGCGGAATAATCAAGCGCCCCATTCCCGAAAACGCAGAAAACTTCAAGATTTATTTTGAAAATGAGTACGGCGTATGGACTCACAAAATGGTCCATATAGACGAATAAAGCAAATATAAATTTACAAAACAGAGGCGGTTTATGAAAATTCACCACATCTCTAAGATAAAAAAAGGACAAGACGGAGCTATACACAACGGGCTTCTCTTCCGTTTCGAAATCAACGGTATGGGAAGAGTGTACGACCTTTCACACATTGAAGCGAACGGTGAGGTTCAAGACCTTATCCCTATAGCCGAGTTTACCCTTGACGGAACCGACGTAATAGTTCCACATTCAAATTCGGTAGTGTTCGGCTCGGAATATTTCGAGGAGAGCGATGAATTCCCGTTGCTTTTTTCCAACGTATATAACAACTACGCAAAGGCCGAGGATAAAAAGGTCGGTATAACCTGCGTATACCGAGTATGGCGAGAGGGAGCTTCATTCTCTTCAAGACTTCTTGCAACTATCGAGATAGGCTTTACCAACGACAGAGAGCTGTGGCGCTCAGCGGGTGAGACTGCGGACGTACGCCCCTACGGCAATTTTGTAATCGACAGAGATGCAGATAAGTATTACGCCTTTGTAATGCGAGACGGAGAGAGAAAGACGAGATTTTTCCGTTTTCCTCTTCCTAAAATTAAAAACGCTATGCCAAACGGCGACGGATTAAGAAGAATTGTTCTCGAAAAAGAGGATATTGAGGATTACTTTGACACTTCATACCACAACTATATACAGGGCGCGGTATGTCACAGCGGAAAAATCTACTCCGTCGAAGGCTTCCACGAGAGAATACACCCCGCTATAAGAATTATCGACCTTGCCAAAAAGGAGGAAGAGACCTTCTTTGACTTTTTTGAAGCAGGGTTTATCCACGAGCCCGAGCTTATAGATTTCCTTGACGAAAAATGTATATACAGCGACGCTGTGGGAAATCTTTTTCACCTTGATATATGAATAAAAAGCGTTGCAAAATTTGCAACGCTTTTTAACTTTTACCGCAGAAGACGTATGTCATAATACGTCCCTCACCTTTTTCTCTCGATACCGAGAAGCTTAAATATCGACCTACCCGCAAAATGCCTATGCATAAACGCCTCTATCTTCCTGCGGAAGAACTGTATCACGGCTGTTATAACGAGAGAGGACGAAAGCACAATTCCGAACACGACGGGGTGCTCAAAGGCGGGTGTGAAATCAAAGGTGTCCGCAAGCACGATAATCGAGGTGGGAATGACTACGGTGAGGAGCGCGGTGACGGTAAGGACTACCGCAAAGCGCCATCTCGTATACGGAATACAGAGGAAAATGAGGTTAAGAAGACCGACGGCGGTAACTGCCCAGAGAGCAATGGAATTTCTGCAGTCGAGCGTGACTGACGGCATAATCTTCTCCACTATCATAACCGCCAAAACGGGTATAAACATAGCCACCGCGTTTGGCATACTCTTAAGCAGTACCGTCTGTATATAAGAGCCCTCTATCCGCTTATCGTTTGGCTCGAGAGCCAGAAGCACCGAGGCAAATCCGATTACCAGAAGCTCGAGGATAAAGAGCATATTAGGCTCGAATGGATAGCCCGAAAGGGTAACGATACCGACGAATGAAACGAGGATTGCAAAGAGCGTCTTCATAAGGAAAAGCACCGAGGAGCTTCTCACGTTGTTTATACATCTTCTTCCCTCTCTTACGACGTCGGGAAGGGTTGAAAAGTCTGAGCCGAGGAGGACTATCTGCGAAATCTTTCTTGCAACCTCGCTTCCGTCCGCCATAGCAATGGCGCAGTTACTCTCCTTGAGAGCGAGGGTGTCGTTTACGCCGTCACCCGTCATAGCGACTATTCTGCCGAGGTCCTTGAGTGTCTTTATGAGAAGCACCTTCTGCTCGGGTGTGACTCTTCCGAATATTGCGTATTCACAAGCCGCCTCGATAAGCTCCGAGTCGAGAAGATTCTCGCAGGAAATATACTTGTCTGCATCCTTTATGCCCACCTTCTTTGCTATGGAGGAAACGGTGGCTGCGTGGTCGCCCGAGATAACCTTGACCGTAACGCCCTGCTCCTGAAACTTTGCTATCGTCTCCTTAGCGGCGGGACGGATTCTGTCGCTTATAGCTATAAGAGCGACGGGCTCTCCCTCGGTGTCAAGAGTCTCGTGACTTGCAAGGAGAAGCACTCTGTGACCAAGAGCCGCGTGCTCGTTTATAATCCTCTCCATCTCCTCGCTTACGGGACAGGGCACGAAATGAGGCGCGCCGATAGAGAATGCGCCTATTCCCTCGATGTCAGCCGCCGAGAATTTTCTCGACGAGGAAAAAGGAATGCTTGTGTATATATTCTTCTCCGAGAGATCTCTTCCGAATTTCTCAGAGAGAGCCCTCGAGGTATTATTCTGCGACTGCTCACAGCCCTGAAGAGCCGAAATTATACGGAAAAGTCTGGAGTCGGAGGAATCGTCGAGAATAACGTAATCGACGACCTCCATAGTGCCGTCTGTGATAGTGCCCGTCTTGTCGAGGCAAACAACGTCTGCCGAGGCAAGCATTTCTATCGAGTACATATCCTGCACGAGAGTATTCTTTTTTGAGAGATTGATAACGCTGAGCGTCAGCGTCATGGTTACGAGAAGATATATTCCCGCAGGAATCATAGCTACCATAGAGCCTGCGGTGGTGGTCACCGCCTTGACGAGATTTCCGTCGTTGACTATATAGTTTACAACCGCGAGAATTGCCGCGAGAGGAATCATTATGACGCTTATGCATTTGAGAAGCGCGTTAAGGTCGCGGAAGAGGTTTGATGTGGGCGCTTTAAAGCTCTTCGCTGCCTTTTCGAGCTTATGCATATAGTTGTTTTTACCGACGTTTACGACCTCGGCGTAAACGCTGCCGCTGACGAGAAAGCTGCCTGCGAGAATTCTGTCACCGCTGTGCTTTTTGATAGCGTCAGCCTCGCCTGTAAGCATACTTTCATTTGCCTCGGCTGTGCCGGATATTACTACCGCGTCGGAGAGCACCTGCTTTCCTATCTCGACGAGCATTACGTCACCCAGCACTATCTCCTCAGCCTTTATATTGATAAGCTCGCCGTCGCGTACTACGGTGGCCTGTGGGTCGGTCGTTACCGAGAGCTTTTCTACGGCTCTCTTTGCCTTTATCTCCTGAATTATGGCGATACCCGTATTCGCCGCCACAACCACGAGGAATGTCAGATTTTTATAGCTTTCGCAAAGGATAAGGACTACCGTAATAACTGCCCAGACAAGATTAAAAAAGGTGAAGAGGTTATCCGCTATGATTTTCAGATAGCTCTTACCGTTTTTGTCGGTTACGATATTCGCTTTTCCTTCGCTTTTTCTTTTAGCGGCCTCCTCCCTTGAGAGTCCTCGGGGTATGCCGCCGAGGGTTAAACTGTCCATTTTTACTTGTCCTTTTTTATTAATCATTTTTTTCTGAAAAATCTCTGTTTTAATCATATCATACCCCAAAATTAAAGTCAACAAAAAAGCCGATATATTAAAAGAAATTTAAAAACTATTGACAATATTAAAAATATATAGTAAAATTATTTTTACACGCTATGAATTTTTATAAGGCAGGTTTATATATGCAGCTTTACAATAAGGTCTCGACGAATCTTAACTTCGTTGAGCGCGAAAAGGAAACCAGAAAATTCTGGGAGGAAAACAAAATATTTGAGAAGAGCATAGACTCCCGTAAGGACGGCGAGAACTATACCTTCTACGACGGCCCTCCTACAGCAAACGGAAAGCCTCATATCGGCCACGTTCTGACCAGAGTTATCAAGGATATGATTCCGAGATACAGAACTATGAAGGGCAACAGAGTGCTTCGTAAGGCAGGCTGGGACACCCACGGACTTCCCGTAGAGCTTGAGGTTGAGAAGAAGCTCGGAATTGACGGAAAGGACCAGATTGAAAGCTACGGACTCGAGCCTTTTATCGCACACTGTAAGGAATCGGTGTGGAAATATAAGAAAATGTGGGAGGATTTCTCCGCTACGGTTGGCTTCTGGGCTGACATGGACAACCCCTACGTTACCTACACCAACGACTTTATTGAGTCTGAGTGGTGGGCGCTTAAGAAAATCTGGGATAAGGGACTACTCTACAAGGGCTTCAAGATTGTTCCCTACTGCCCCCGCTGTGGCACTCCCCTCTCCTCTCACGAGGTTGCGCAGGGATATAAGACCGTAAAGGAAAGAAGCGCGGTAGTACGCTTCAAGTGTATCGGCGAGGACGCTTATTTCCTCGCGTGGACGACTACTCCCTGGACTCTTCCCTCGAACACCGCCCTCTGCGTAAACCCCGAGGACACCTACGTAAAGGTTAAGGCTATCGACGGCTACACCTACTATATGGCAAAGGAGCTTTGTGACAAGGTTCTCTCCCCTCTTGCTAAGGACGGCGAGACCGCTTACGAAATCCTTGAGGAAATGAAGGGCGCTTCTCTTGAATACAGAGAGTACGAGCCCCTCTTCGAGTGCACAGGCAAAGAAGCTGTAAAGCAGAAGAAAAAGGCGCATTTCGTAACCTGCGACTCCTACGTAACTATGTCCGACGGTACGGGTATCGTACATATCGCACCCGCATTCGGTGAGGACGACAGCAGAGTCGGAAGAAAGTACGACCTTCCCTTCGTTCAGTTCGTTGACGGCAAGGGCGAGATGACCGCCGAGACTCCCTACGCGGGCGTTTTCGTAAAGAAGGCAGACCCGATGGTGCTTACCGACCTTCATAACGAAGGAAAGCTCTTTGCAGACCCCAAGTTTGAGCACGAGTATCCTCACTGCTGGAGATGTAACACTCCCCTTATATACTACGCGCGTGACACCTGGTTTATCAAGATGACCGACGTGCGCGACAACCTTATAAAGAACAACAACACTGTAAAGTGGTTCCCCGACAGCATAGGCAAGGGACGCTTCGGCGACTGGCTTGCAAACGTTCAGGACTGGGGTATCTCCCGTAACAGATATTGGGGCACTCCCCTCAACATCTGGGAATGGTCCTGCGGTCACCGTCATTCCATAGGCTCTATCGAGGAGCTTAAGTCTATGTCGAAGAACTGCCCTGAGAGCATCGAGCTTCACAGGCCTTTCATAGACGAGGTAACTATCACCTGTCCCGAATGCTCGGGAGAAATGAAGAGGGTTCCCGAGGTTATCGACTGCTGGTTTGACTCCGGCTCAATGCCCTTTGCTCAGTGGCACTATCCCTTTGAGAATAAGGAAATCTTCGAGTCTCAGTTCCCCGCTAACTTCATAAGCGAGGGTGTCGACCAGACCAGAGGCTGGTTCTACTCACTTATGGCAATATCCACCCTTATCTTCGACTGCGCGCCCTATAAGAACGTTCTCGTTCTCGGTCACGTTCTCGATAAAGACGGACAGAAGATGTCAAAATCCAAGGGTAACGCGGTAGACCCCTTCGAAGCGCTCGAAACCTACGGAGCTGACGCTATCCGCTGGTACTTCTACTCTAACTCTGCGCCCTGGCTTCCTAACCGCTTCTTCGGTGACGCGGTGGTAGAGGGACAGCGTAAGTTTATGGGTACGCTCTGGAATACCTACGCCTTCTACGTTCTCTACGCTAACATAGACGGATTTAACCCCACCGAGTATAAGCTTAATCCCGCTACCCTCTCTGTAATGGATAAGTGGATTCTCTCTAAGCTTAACAGCGCAGTTAAGACCGTTGACGCATACCTTGACGGATACAAGATTACCGAGGCAACGAGAGTGCTCGAGGACTTCGTTGACGAGCTCTCCAACTGGTACGTAAGACGCTCCAGAGAGAGATTCTGGGTTAAGGATATGCCCGAGGATAAGGTCAACGCATATATGACTCTCTACACCTCGCTCGTAACTATCGCTAAGCTTTCCGCTCCCCTCATTCCCTTTATGGCTGAGGATATATACAGAAACCTCGTATGCTCGGTTGACAAGAGCGCTCCCGAGTCGGTTCACCTCTGCGACTACCCCGTATGCGACGAGGCTATGATAGACGTATCTCTTGAGGAGAATATGAAAGAGGTCGTTGACATCGTAGTTCTCGGCAGAGCCTGCCGTAACGCAGCAGCTATCAAGAACCGCCAGCCTATCGCCAAGATGTACGTCAAGGCAGACGCTACTCCCGACGAAAGCTTTATCCCCGTTATCGCGGAGGAGCTCAACCTCAAGGAAGTCGTATTTACCGACAGCGTAAGAGATTTCACCACCTACATTTTCAAGCCCCAGCTCAGAACTGTAGGACCTAAGTACGGCAAGTACCTTGGTATAATCAAGAATACTCTCGCTACCCTTGACGGCAACGCCGCTATGGACGAGCTTGAAGCAAACGGAAGCATCAAATTTGATGCAAACGGCGACGAGATAGTTCTCACCAAGGAGGACCTTCTTATCGAAATGACCAAGAAGGAAGGCTTTGAGTCTCTCAGCGACCGCGGTGTAACCGTAGTTATCGACAAGCGCCTCACCCCCGAGCTTATAGAGGAAGGAAACGTACGCGAGATAATCTCCAAGATTCAGACTATGCGTAAGGATTCCGGCTTTGAGGTTATGGATAACATCAAGGTTGCATTCGACGGCAACGCTACCGTTCTCGCAGTTGCTATGAAGAATGCAGAGGAAATCAAGGACGAAACTCTTGCCGTTTCCGTCTCCGAAGGAACTCTCGAGTTCTCTAAGAAGTGGAACATCAACGGCGAAGAGGTTACTATCTCTGTAGAAAAAGTTTAAAAATACAGAAGGTGTCGCAAAACGCGGCACCTTTTACTATAATCTATCGGCAAAATATCTCCCAAAAATCGCTCAAAAAAGTATTGATATTTTGCCGATAACAAAACTTACGAATATAACAAAGCCACAAAATAGATAAACCGAGATGCCGCAATAAGCATCTCGGTTTTTGTTTTTTATAAATTTACTTCGTACCGAAAAGTCTGTCGCCCGCGTCTCCGAGTCCGGGAAGGATATAGCCGTTTTCGTTAAGGCATCTATCCATGGTGGAAACGTAGATATTCACGTCGGGGTGAGCCTCAGCGAGCTTGGAAATTCCCTCGGGAGCGCCGATAATAGCCATAAACTTGATGTGCTTACAGCCCTTTTCCTTAAGCTTTGCTATTGCGTCACAGGCGCTGCCGCCGGTTGCAAGCATAGGGTCAACGACTATTACGAGCTTGTCCTCTATTCCCACGGGAAGCTTACAGTAATAGGTCTCGGGCATAAGGGTTTCTTCGTTTCTGTACATACCGATATGTCCTACTCTTGCAGAGGGGAAGAGAACGTGAATACCGTTCACCATTCCGAGTCCTGCTCTGAGGATGGGAACGATAACTACTGCGTTGTCCTTTACTACGGTCTGAGTGCAGGTTTCAAGAGGAGTTTTAACCTCGATTTCCGTAGTGGGAACGCCATCCTTAAGGCTCTCGTAGGTCATAAGAGTGGTGATTTCCTCAACGAGCTCACGAAATTCCTTCATGCTCGTTTTCTCGTCGCGGAGAATTGCAATCTTATGTCTGATAAGGGGGTGGTCGAAAATTACCACGTTATCGTATTTTTTCATTTCTAAATCCTTTTTCGTGTTCTTAATTATTTGTCTTCTTTTTTACCAAACTTATTAAGAACTATGTTAGTGATGATACCGAGAATCAAAGCGCACGCGATAGTGGTCAAGGTAACCTTGCCGAACGAGATGCTCAGACCACCGATACCGGGGATGAGAATTGCGGAAACAGTGAAGAGGTTTCTGCTGTCGCTAAGGTCAACCTTCTGAACCATCTTAAGACCCGAAACGGCGATAAATCCGTAAAGAGCTATACAAACGCCGCCCATTACGCAGTTGGGAATGGAAGCGAGGAAGGTAACGAAGGGGCCGAAGAAAGAGATAACTATGCTCATTATAGCAGCCGTCGTGATGGTGCAAACGGATGCGTTCTTCGTGATAGCTACGCAGCCAACCGACTCACCGTAGGTGGTGTTGGGGCAACCGCCGAAGAATGCGCCTGCCATAGAGCCTACGCCGTCACCGAGAAGGGTTTTCTCAAGGCCGGGATCTTCAAGAAGGTCTTTATCAATAATAGTGGAAAGGTTCTTGTGGTCTGCGATGTGCTCAGCGAATACAACGAATGCAACGGGAACGTAAGCAACTATTACGGTAGCGATAAAGGAGCCGTCAATATCCTTAAATCCCTTGAATGCCTCGATAAAGGTGAAATCGGGAACAGCGAAGATTTCCATTTCCTTAAACGCTGCAAAGTTGATAACCTGAAGAGCGGTATTGTCTGCGATAAGACCGATTACGGTGAAAATAGAAGCTACAACGTAACCGACTCCGATACCGAGAACGAAGGGAATAAGCTTTGCCATCTTCTTGCCGTAAACCGAGAAGCAGAAAACTGCGAAGAGCGTAGCGAGACCGCAGATAATTGCAACGTAGGGGCTGCAGCCTGCAACCTTACCTACCTTGAGGTCGTTTACCGCGTTAACGGAGAGAGAAAGACCTATAAGAGCAACCGTAGGACCGATAACCACTGCGGGCATAAGCTTGTTGATCCAAGCGACGCCTGCGTACTTGATTACCATCGCAATAGCGACGTAAACGAGTCCTGCAAAAATAGCGCCGAGAAGCAAGCCGGTATATCCTGCGGAAATCGAAAGCGCGCCACCAAAGGCTGCCGACATAGAGCCGATAAACGCAAAGGACGAGCCGAGGAATGCGGGGCTTCTGAACTTAGTGAAGAGCTGATACACAAGCGTACCTACGCCTGCGCCGAAGAGTGCGGCAGACTGGCTCATACCGTGACCTACGATAGAGGGAACAAGAATCGTTGCCGCAAGAATTGCGAGGACCTGCTGAAGTGCAAATACGAGCATTTTGCTAAACGGGGGTTTGTCGTGAATGTCATAAACGAGGTTTTTAGCCATTTTTTCTTCTCCTTTTCCGAAGCTCTTAGTTTTAACAAGAGCTTTAGTATATGACTCTATTATACTACCCGGAGAGAAAAAAGTCAATTATTGTCGAAGAGATTAAAAGCGTAATTTTGAACAAACTTTTAACGCAGTCTTTGGCAAATTTAACATTACCCACAATCTTATCCGTGTTCGCCTTGGTTCTTTTAAAAGCAAAAATCACTGCTTATACACTTGCAAATAATAGCTAAGTCATGTATAATATAATTGTAAGACAAAAACGAAAGGAGTTAGAAAAAATGAAAAGAGCGATTAAATTTCTCACTATTCTTTTGGTTTCGGTTTGCCTTGCCGTTGCGCTTATATCCTGCGCCTTGGAAACACCCGGTTCAACTCCGGATAATAAAGAAAACGCAAACAATCCCGGAGAAGAAACAAAAAAGGAGTGCACACACACCTGGAGCACCGTTACCACCGAGCCAACCTGTCAAAGAGGGGGATACGACACGAAAACCTGTACTCTCTGCGGACAGACCGAGAAATGTAACGAAAAGCCCTCGGCTCCTCACGAGTACGCTCTTGAGTATGAAAGCGACAACACGTTCCATTGGCAAAAATGTAAAAGCTGCGACGCAACAAACAATCGCGAAGAACACAACTTCATCAATGATACTTGTTCCGTATGCTCCTCGCCGTTTGTAAAAACAGAGGGAATATCTTACGAGCTTTCGGAAAACAAGGAATATGCTCTTGTCATAGGGTATACGGGAGCAGCCACAAAAATAACTGTGGCGGATACATACGAGGGAAAACCCGTTAAGGTCATCTCCGACAATGCATTTAAAGAAAAAGGAATAACAAGCGTAGTATTACCCGACACTGTCACGCAGATATGTTCAAATGCGTTTAGCTCTTGCGCCAACCTTGTAAGCGTAACTATAGGAAATAATATAACCTCTGTAGGTTATAGGGCGTTCTATAACTGCAATCCCAACCTTTATACAATAGATAAGAAGGATAACGGCGTATTAGTAGCAACCTACGTGGGCGATGCAAACAATCCTTACGCGATATTATTGAACGGTCACGGTCTGTGCAATAACATAAATGAAAAAACAAAGATAATAGCAAGCCATGCGTTTATAGGTGTCGGCGATAGAGAGTTAATAATCCCCGACAGCGTAACCTCAATTAGCGCAGAGGCATTTTTCCGCTCCCTCTACAACAGCATTACCGTTCCCGACAGCGTAACCTCAATCGGAGAGAAGGCGTTCTCTATGTGCAACATGCTCGACACGGTGACACTTGGAAACGGCATAGAAAAAATTAATGCTTCTACCTTCTCTGATTGCATCACTATGCGAA
>JAZRLJ010000123.1:0-10016 GCA_045646755.1 Eubacteriales bacterium
GCCAAAAAACAAACAAAAAGCTCCATAAAATCCCAAAAAAAGAATAGAGTTTATTCTAAAATCAAGATTTTCAAACATCAGTTTTCTGCATATTATTGCAAGGATTGCAGCGCACGAAGTAAAAATAAATGCAAGTGACACACCTCTTATTACAGGTAACTTGATTATCGTTTCCTTTGTTATGTATTTATTATAAAAATATAATGAAACAAAAAGTGAAATTCCGTAAGATACCGTCGTGCTTATCGGTGCACCTAACGGACCGATTTTATCTATACCAATGAAAATGAAGCTTAGTATACACTTTACCAGAGCTCCAACTGTCAAAGATGTTACAGCTGCTTTTATTTGGCCTTTTGCCTCAAGAATTGTATTCAACAGTGTTAAAAAAGAATAGAATAATATTCCCGGAGAAAGCAAAAGCAAGAAGGAGAAGCCAACCGCTGCACTCCCCTCTTCAAATACTGATCCGAGTATCTCTCTTGGAAACAGAAAAAAGGCAAGAAAAATAGGGATAGTTACAGTTGAGAGAATTTTCACAGATGAACTTGCCGATTTTTGAACCTCATCATATTTTTTACTTGAAAACGCCTTTGTTATTATCGGCAATGCTGCAACTGATACCGTATTTATTAAACTGGTTGCAAATGAAAACATCGGTACCGCAAGTGTTGTGTAATTACCGTATATAACCATACCCAGCGATTCAGAATATCCGTTTGCTTTTAATCTGTTTACCATAAACCATAAATCAATGATATTTACTATACCGGAAATCATAGCAGCAAAGGTTATTGGCAAACCTAAGCGTAACACCTCTTTAAAAATCACTTTGTTTTCTAAATATTCCATTTTTACACTTTTGCTTTCCTTACAATACGCGAAATACAAATACAAAAAACCGAAAAAGCTTCCAAGTGTTATTCCGAGTATTGAAAAAGCAGAAATGATAGGTAATGAAAATCCTTTTTTAATTGAAAATATTGCAAAAGCGAGTCCAAGAAAAAGTTTTGAGACGGCACTTATCAATTCCGAAACCGCAACAGGAGCGAATTTTATCTTACCGTTCATATATCCTCGTAAAACACCCGAAACACATACAAAAAAAACTGACGGCGCGATTGCGAATATGGTATAAAAGGACTTAAGACTCCCTATGCTCTTTGCTATATATTCAGCAAAAGCCAGAAGTATAAACGAAAGTCCGACTCCAATTAACAAATAAATTTTAAAAACAAGTCTAAAAACGCTTTTGGCTTCCCCGGGGGTTGACCTTGCGCAGAGGATAGAAACAGCCTTTGGAATTCCGGCACTTCCTATAATATAAAAAAAGGTATAAACCGTATAAGCTGAATTAAAATACCCCATCCCCTCATCGCCAAGCAGGTAAGACATTGGTATTTTGTAAACAAGTCCTATTATCTTTAAGAGTATTGCCGATAATCCGAGCCATGCCGCGCCATTCAATAGGTTTTTGGTACTTTTATCTTGCACGATTATTTCCTCACAAAAAACAGATCTACTAAAATATATTAGCAGATCTGTAATTTTATTTGTGTTTAATTTCCGAAGAAGTCAAAAACCTTTTCTTTAAACGCCTTTTTTGCGTCAGAATTTTGTTTGTTCAAATACTCGTAAGGATATTTTGCATTAAAAATTCTCTCTATTCTTACGTCGTTGCTACCAGCCTTGTTTGTACGAACAAGCTTTGTGACAGCACCGGCACCGACCGCAAATATAGTCTGGGTTTCTTCCATCATAAATATATTATACAGTCCTTCTCGTCCTTCGAGAGAAAATCCTACGTTTTCAAGATTTCCAACAGTATTCTTTTGTCGATACATATAATAAGGTTTGTATCCGGCAAATTTTGCCTTTATTTGAGAATACGAAACGCATTTCTCAGCATCATGACCTGCAGAAGAATAAGCGTTTGAATTCTTCCTAAGAACATCCGCTGCCTTTTTTACAGAAAAGGAATGTACGGTTATATTTGAAGGGGCAAGCTCAATTATTTTATCCATGGTCTCAGAAAAGTTTTTAAAGTCATCTCCGGGAAGTCCTGCGATCAAGTCAACGTTTATATCACGTATACCGCTCTTTTTAGCTATTTCATACGCTTTATAAAACTGCTCTACCGTATGCTTTCTTCCGATTTCACAGAGAAGCTCATCGTTAAGAGTCTGAGGATTAACGCTTATGCGCGTTACACCGTATTTTTTAGCTACCGCAAGCTTATCTCTGGTAATTGTATCAGGACGTCCCGCTTCGAGAGTGAACTCCTGCAACGAAGAGACGTCTACGTGCTCTTTAATCTTCTTAAAAATTCTAGTAAGCTGCTCTGCAGAAAGAGTTGTAGGTGTTCCGCCGCCTATGTAAATGGTTGAGAGGGAAAGTCCAAGCTCGCGTATGACCGAAAACTTTTCCTCTAAATCAACAAGAAGCTCGTCTATATAATCGTCTATCATAGCAAGAAGTCTTGGCGTTGTAGACGAAACAAAGCTACAGTACGCGCATCTTGAAGGACAGAAAGGTATTGATATATAAAGAGAACATCTTTCGCCCTTTACATGCTTCAAAACTTTCATTTCATTAGAAGCTACCGAGGTTGCAAGTGAAGCTTTCTGCGGATTTAAGAAAAATTCGTCTCTGAGAATTCTCCTTGTTTTCATAATACCGTTTCCGCTCGCAAGAAGAGTACCTGCGATTTTTGCAGGACGAATTCCCGTGAGAATTCCCCACGGAGGTATATGTCCAAGAAGAGCCTTTCCCGCTGCAAACAATGCTCTTCCAACCGCTAACGATTCGTGCGTAGCAATGCTTGTTTCCTGCTCTTTTGAAACAGTCTCGCTTGCTTCGGTGATTTTGTCGTTCAATTTTATTTGCGCGAATGCTGTTACAGCTTTACCCGAGTTTTCATTGTAAACGCTGATAGTAACCTCGGGCACACCTTCTGCCATGGTTTCGTTTTCTCCAAACGTAGAGCCGGGAAAGAACGCCATACATAAGCTCTGGACATAATATCTATTGATATTGCCGTCGATACGTAAAATCATAATTTTGTCTTTCCTTTTTTTAGCTTGGAGGATTCCATAACAATAGTTACAGGTCCGATGCAAGTCATATCTATCTTCATATCACTGCCGAATTTTCCCGTTGCAACCTTTTTTACCTTTTTGCTCATAATTGAGATAAAGTATTCGTACAGCTCGTTTGCAAGAGCTGGCTTTGCTCCCGCGAGATAGTCAGGACGGTTTCCGTGCTCGTAATTTGCATTAAGCGTGAAATTAGAAACAATCATTACCTCGCCGTCAATATCCGTAACAGAAAGGTTCATTTTTCCGTTTTCATCCTCAAAAATACGAAGCTTTGAAATTTTCTCGCAAAGCAACTCGGCGTCAAGACGTGTATCCTCGCCCTCAACTCCAAGTAATATATGCAATCCTTTATCGATGCTGCCGGAAAATTCACCGTCAGCAAATACAGTTGCATTGCTTACAATTTGAAGTACTGCTTTCATTTGTTATCCTTTAAAAGTTATTGTGAAAAAGCTCTGGTAACAGAAATAATCGAGCGTAACGAACGAAGCTTAGAAACAATTGACTCATAGTGCGATGTGTTTTTACAGCCGACTGTTATATTTATAGCCATATTTCCGTTTTTCTGTGCTTGAGTGTTTATCTGAGTTATTGAGACCTTCATATCGGCAAGAGTAACGGAAATAGCAGCCAAAACGCCTATTTCGTCCGCCGCAATGATTTGAAGCTTAGCTTCATAAAGCTCTGAAGGAGCATCGGAAAGCTTCTCCCACTCAGCCCTCACCCAACGCGCAAGGTTTTCTTCGTTTCTGCGTGTATTTTCTACGTTGGGACAATCCGTCTTATGAACGGATACGCCAAAGCCTCTGGTAACGAATCCAACAATCTTATCGCCGGGCAAGGGATTGCAGCATTTTGCAAATTTAACGTGACAACCCGCTTCTCCGTCAATAATTACACCGCCGCTCGACTTGGTGCGGTGTGTTGTAATTACGTTTTTAAGCTTAGTAACCTCTTCTTCAGTGGTAACAGGCTTCTGCTCATCAGCATAAAGCTTATCAAGCATTTCTTTTATCTTAGGAATAAAGCGCTGTAAGGAAAGACCTCCAAAACCTATTGTGTTATAAAAATCATCGGGATTGTTTATGCCTATTCGCTTAGCAACGGTTGATATAATTTCAGCAAGCTGAGCATCGGTGTAAGGCTTACCGAGCTTCTTCAGTTCTTTTTCTACTTCTGCCTTACCAACAACGATGTTCTCGCTTCTCTTTTCCTTCTTAAACCACTGTCTTATCTTACTTCTGGCTTCACCGGTCTTTACTATCTTGAGCCAATCTCGGCTGGGACCTTTAGAGGAAGAAGACGTGAGTATTTCAATTATATCTCCGTTTTGTGGAATTTTATCAATAGGCACTATTGCGCCATTTACCTTAGCGCCTACCATTTTATTACCAACTGCGGAGTGTATTGCATAAGCAAAATCTATTACAGTTGAGCCCTGTGGCAAGGAAATAACGTCTCCCTTGGGGGTGAAAACAAAGGTTTCGTCGTGGAAAATATCCGTCTTAAAAGAATGAATAAACTCGTCGGGATCTCTGGTATTTTCGTCAGACTCAAGAAGTGTGGAAATCCATCTGAGCTTCTGGTCTATATCAGCAGCACTTCTTTCACCGGATTTATACTTCCAGTGCGCAGCAAGACCGTATTCAGCCTCCTGATGCATCTCTTTTGTTCTTATCTGAATCTCGAAAGGAATACCGCTTCTTCCTATAACGGTTGTATGAAGGGATCTGTAAAGGTTTGGTTTAGGTGTAGAAATATAATCCTTAAAGCGTCCGGGAACAGATTTGAAAAGCTCGTGAACAAGTCCGAGTGCCGTATAACACTCAAGCTCTGTTTTCACAATTATTCTAAGGGCGTAAAAGTCATATATTTCGTCAAACGCCTTGTTAAGCGTATACATCTTCCTGTATATACTGTAAACCGATTTTACTCTTCCCTCAAGGCTGAAAAAAATTTCATTTTCCGTCAGCTTTTGGTCGATTATTTTCTTTGCCTCGTTAAGAAAATCACGGCTCTTTCCGTATTTGTCATCTATCGATGAACGAACCTCCTCATATCCAACAGGGTCGAGATAATAAAGTCCGAGATTTTCCAGGTCGTGCTTTATCTTCTGCATACCAAGTCGGTGAGCAAGAGGCGCATAAATGTGCATCGTTTCAAGAGCGATAGCTCTCTGACGGTCCTCTTTCTTTGCCGAGAGTGTGCGCATGTTGTGAAGTCTGTCACAAAGCTTTATGAATATGACTCTAATGTCCTTATTCATAGCAAGAAGCATCTTGCGTATATTTTCAATGTGCGCTTCTTCCTTGTCGGCTACCTGCACCTGGATGATTTTAGTGAGTCCGTCAACAAGCATGGCAACCTCATTGCCAAATGACTTTGCTAACGTTTCGATATTTGTGTTACAGTCTTCAATGGTATCATGAAGAAGAGCTGCACATATAGAGTCTGTATCAAGTCCGAGCTCTGCGACAATTATAGCAACTGCTACAGGATGACAAATATAAGGCTCTCCGCTCAGACGGGTTTGTCCCTCGTGCATTTTTGCGGCAAAGTTAAAAGCTTCCTTAATTTTATCAATGTCGTAATTTTTCTCGTTCTTCTCGATTATTTCGAGTAAGGGTTTAAATTCTTCGCACATATAAGTGTACCACTACTGTTATTATTTTTCTAATTGTGATCTTATTCTTTTCAAAAGATTGGATTTATCCAGATCTGCTTTTGATGATGAGAAATATATCTTAAAGCAATAAACCTCAGGTGAAACCTCGTTGATTGAGAGAATATTAAGCTCAGTGAATACCTTTATGATAATCTTCAGCTTTATATATCCGATAGGCTTCGCAAGATTTATCTTCTTTAATCCGGAAATGATATCCCTATGCGAAAGCGTATAAGACCCCTGTCTGACTGCGTTTGAAATATATCTGTAAACGGTGGCAAAATCCTCTCTGTCGGGCAATACGCATTCATCAGAGGAGAAAGAAGCTCCATGCCAAATTTCTTCAAATCTTTCTTTTTCTGTATTCAAAAGCTCATTTTGGCTATCCGAATGCTTTATATCCTTGATATTGAGCTGCACAGAGCGACGTCCGAGCCATTCGTTTATATCAAGATTATAGATTATATCGACTCGGTCTCCGTTGTAAATTCCAAGCGAATCTGGAGAATTCGAGAAGAACATAGCGCTGACGCTTCCTCTGCCCTCACCAAAAGAAAAACGGGTATGCTTTCCTTCGCTGATAGAGGTGATTTCATTTACGATAACACCCTTGGTATAGAAAGTAGGCATGGGATTTCCTACACCGTAAGGCTCGAGTGCCTGTAAATCTTCAGCCAATGAAATATCAATGCTGGAAAAATCTATTTTTATATCCGCCTCAACCGTAGGAATCATATCTGCATCTGAAAGGTTGTTACGGGCATATTCGTTTATTTTTTTTCTGAAATCATCAAGGTTTGCTCTGGTAACCGAAAGACCTGCCGCAAGCTCGTGTCCGCCAAACTTCGACAGAAGATCGTCACAGTGACAAAGGGCCTCCACGAGATTAAGTCCCTTTATGCTTCTGCCTGAGCCCTTGCCCATATCCTCGTCATTTATGCCCTCGCCTGAGCCTTCAAATGAAACGAGTATGGTAGGTCTTGAAAACTTTTCTGTAATTCTTGAAGCTACTATTCCGATGACACCGTGATGCCAGCTGTCAGAATCAAGAACTATAACAGGATCTTCTGAAAGTCCAAGCGCCTCTATTTTTTCGTATGCCTCTTGTGTAATTTTATTTTCTTCCGCCTGACGCTCTTTGTTTGCCACGCAGAGCTGCTCAGCCAATTCAGCCGCCTTAGTCATATTATCCGAGAGGAAAAGCTCTACCGCCATACTTGCGCTACGAACTCTTCCTGCGGCATTGATACGCGGTGCTATATTATATCCTATGTAGCCTGATGTTATTTTCGTTCTTTTTCTCTTGCGTTCACTATGTTTGGTGTCCTTTTGAGAAGCAGCCTCCATCAATGCAATAAGACCGGGACGCTTAGTATTCTCAATCATATTAAGACCAAAGCTTACGATAAGACGGTTTTCGGATTTTATGGGCATTACGTCTGCAATAGTACCTATTGCCACAATATCGGCATATTCACGGAATATATGCTCAGCAGCCACTCTTCTCTTAAAGCCAAGCACACGCTCCTCGTAGGCGCAAAGAAGCTTAAATACAACTCCAACTCCGGCAAGCTCCTTAAAGGGATAACGGCAATCCGGTCTATGCGGATTTATAACCGCCGAAGCCATAGGAATATCGTTGTGACACTCATGGTGGTCGGTTACAAGGAAATCAACGCCTATGCTTTTTGCATAATTAACTTCTTCGATAGCTGTAATTCCGGTATCGACGGTGATTATAAGCTTAGTGCCGTTTTCCTTCAACTGATTGATTGCGGGAATAGATACGCCGTAGCCTTCCCCTGCTCTGTTGGGGATATAGTAATCAACGTCTGCACCCAGCTTTTTCAGATAAAGATAAAGCGCGCAAACAGAGGTAACTCCATCTACGTCATAGTCACCGTAAATTACTATTTTTTCACTTCTTTTTACTGCGATGCGAATTCTCTCAACACCGTTATCCATATCCTTCATATCAAAAGGATTGCAAAGCAACTCCTTCTCCATATAGAGAAATGCCTTTACAGTAGCAGCATCGGTATAGCCGCGGCTGTAAAGAAGCTTTGCAATTATCGGATTGATTCTGAGTTCTTTTGCAATTTTATTTATTGCGTGGTTACTTTTTTCAGAATCGGTGCTTTTAAGAATCCATTTTTTCTCCTTTGTTTGAATGTTGTTTGGATTCATTTTATTTTAACCGGTTGGGGATATTCCCCGCCTTCCATTTTATTATCAACTTTAGTTGACGGTCTAAGTTTCACCCGTCCTTATTTTATAGGCTTGTATTTTTTCATTATTGCGACGGCACACTTTACGCCGTCAACCGCGGCGCTGGTTATTCCGCCCGCATATCCGGCGCCTTCTCCCGCCGGATAGATGTTGTTAAATCCTATTGCTAAGAGCGTCTCAGGGTTTCTGAGTATTCTTATGGGAGCGCTTGTTCTTGTTTCAGCACCCGTAAGAATTGCGTTTTTGTCGGCAAATCCGACGATTTTTTTATCAAATGCAGAAAGTGCGTTTTTTATTGAATCATTTACTATCTCGGGTAGATATTCCTTCGGTGAAGTTATGCGATACGCTTTTCCCGACATATAGGTAGGTAAAACTTTGCTTGGTTCACTTACACACTTATCTTCAAGAAAATCACCTACGGTAATTATAGGGGCAGAGTAATCATCACCGCCTGCTTTAAATGCAGCAGCCTCAATTTTACGCTGAAAGCTTATAGCTTGACCGGGTGTATTGCCGTAATCCTCGGGAAAAATGCTGCAGACAACGGCAGAATTTGAGTTTTTGCCGTCTCTTTTTCTGTTGCTCATACCGTTGACGCAAAGTCTGCCTTCTTCGCTCGAAGCAGCAACGACCTCGCCGCCGGGACACATGCAGAAGGTATATACTCCGCGCTCCTTGGTGTTGTGAGATAAATTATACTCAGCTCTTCCAAGAATTTCAGAGCCAGCCATATCACCGTACATTGCTCTGTCAATATTGTCAGCAAGATGCTCGATTCTCATACCAACCGAAAATGCCTTTGGTATAATAGAAAAATTATCTGAAAACAAATTTTCGTAAGTATCTCTTGCGCTATGACCTATTGCAAGCACAAGTACACCGAAAGGAATATCCGAGTTGCTTGTAACTGCAACGGACTTTTCGGAATTTATCGAAAGGAGCTTAGTATGATATAATACTCTACCACCAAGCTCTTCAATTCTCTTGAGCATATTATCAACCACACGGGCAAGGATATCAGTGCCTATGTGAGGCTTTGCGACGTACTCAATGTCAGACGGAGCGCCAAACTCAACGAAACGTTTGATTATATATCCCGTAAGACTGTCGTTAATTCTCGTGACCAACTTACCGTCGGAAAAAGTTCCTGCACCACCAGCGCCAAATTGAATATTAGATTCTGTATCAAGAATCTTATTTGAAGTAAATCCGTTAACGGCAAGGATTCTCTCCTCAACATTTCCACCGCGTTCAATAAGCGTAGGCTTGTATCCCTTTTCCGCAAGCATCAAAGCAGCAAAGAGTCCGCAAGGACCTGAGCCTACTACGAGAGGCGGATGTATTAACGCATCTTTACCAAGCAGAAACTCCGGCTCATTTGTTTCAGAGGCTTCTGTTATACCATTCTCTTCAAGGCGTTTTTTGTTAATGATACTGAATTCGCCCTTTGCAGAAACCGAGTAAACGAAAAGTATATCGTTTTTTTTCCGAGCGTCTATACTTCTTCTGAATATCTTGAGTTCTACATCCTTTTGAGTCACACCTGCTTTTTTTAGCTTATTGCGGGCAATTGAAAACGCCTCTTCGAAAGAGGCGTTTATCGAAAGTTTTATATTGTTAACAATTAAAACCCGAACCTTAGAGTTCATCATAACCTCATAAATATTTGCCCGAGGACAAAAAATCGACAACAGCCGATTCAGTCGACGAAACTTCAATATATTTTGCAACAACCCATACAACAAAAGCTATTGCAAAGCAAACAAAGAAATTGATGTAAGTGGAAAGCTTAATTCCAAAAAGCTTTTTGTCCATAAATCCTCCTAAAAATCACATGGAGTCGTTAATGCCCATTATCTTCTTCATGAGAAACTTTCTAAGCGTTACAGAAGTAAAATCTCTCATAAGCTCACAGTCATACGCAACGGAAATAGTACCGGTCTCCTCTGAAACAACGATGGTTATCGCGTCGCTCGTTTCACTCATTCCGATAGCAGCTCTGTGACGCGTGCCAAGATCTC
>JAZRLJ010000124.1:0-2953 GCA_045646755.1 Eubacteriales bacterium
GCTTCTATTTCGCGTTCTTTGCGCGCTTTTTGACTCTTTTAGCATTTTGTGAAAGCATTAAGCTCTACCTGAACAAGATAAGATTTTACCCCTCAGCCTGCATTACGTTTATTAAGCAAAACGAGAATGGAAACACCCAAAATGGGGTGTTTTTTGTTGGCATAGACTATGGTTCAAGAACCCCATCTGCGGCTTATTTGCTTTAAGAAGTTGCATCGTTTTATTGCAATATTGACTTGAACTATTGCAAAATCAAAGCAAATATGATATAATTGAACGTAATTAAGGTTCAGTGGTTGCGAGGTATATATGAGTATCAGTTATAAAAAATTATGGGTTCTCCTCATTGAAAAAGACATTACACGGGCGCAGATGCGCAGAGATTTGAAAATTGCTACAGCAACGATGAGCAAGCTTAACAAAGGCGAGGAGGTTGCTTTGTCGGTGCTTATCCGTATATGCGAATATTTGGACTCTGACATTGGTGACATCTGCTCCGTTATCAAGCAGAAAAAGGAGGACACCGTATGATACGAATTGCTATATGCGATGACGAAAAGAAGATACTCGACGAGGTGTCGGGATATATCAAAAATTATGCAGAAAAGAAAAGCAAAGAAATCGAGGTTTTTCGTTTTGATTCTGCCGTTTTGCTGATCAGCGCCCTTGAAGACGGCAAGTACTTTGATATTTTCGTTCTCGACGTGTATATCGGAGACGAACGGGGAACGGTGCTTGCCCGCGATATTCG
Organism: Eubacteriales bacterium; assembly: GCA_045646755.1. GTDB lineage: Bacteria > Bacillota > Clostridia > Oscillospirales > CAG-272 > UBA1740. The sequence continues at coordinate 752 of JAZRLJ010000124.1, forward strand.
AAAATTGGGCATTGAAAGCCCTATCATTTTTGCAACGACCTCGGTTGAGCACGCGCCTGAGAGCTATGAAACGGGAACGCTTCGCTACCTTATAAAACCGATAAATCCCGCAAAGTTTTATGAGTCTATGGATGCAGCGCTTGCGAGTGTTGAGAAAATCAGTCAGCGCCTTATTAAGATGAAGACCGAAAACGGCTTAGAGAGCATCAATGTAAGTCATATTATTTGTTCCGAGGTGCACGATCACTATCAATACGTCACAATGTATAATGGCACACAGATCAAGATAAGAATGACCGTCATGGAGCTGTTTACGATGCTAAGCGGATACGGCGGATTTATCCGTATCGGTAGCGCTTATATTATCAATCTGAGGCACGTTAAGAACGTATCTCGGACAGAGGTGTGCCTATATAACGATGTAAGTATTCAAATTCCCAGAGGAAAGCATGCAGAAATCAAGAATGCTTTTTGGAATTTCCAGTACGAAGGACAGGAGTAAAGTACGTATGCACGGAACGATTATAGAATTTCTACTTTTGCTTATAGCACACTCTGCTGCCGGAATCTATTCCTCTACCATTAAATACAGCAAAAGGATTACTTATATCATTTGGGGTACTTGGGTAGTCCTTCAAACAGGACTTCTGTTTCTCACGGAATTTGTGTTGACAAACTGGGCTTTTCAGTTCTTTGTCGGATTTGTCCTTTCTCTTGTGGGGCAGTACGCGATATTCATTATAACCACAAAAGGAAAGCTTACACAAAGAATTTTTACCATATTGACCTATTCGATCTTCTTCTGCATAGTCATGTCTATGTTCACCGTCATTCGCGGAACGTTCCAGAGCTTGCATTGGTCGTTGACCGCGCTCATTCAAGCGGTTTTGCTTGCCGTTATCGTTTTCTATTTCCTTCGTTACGTTTGCCCATTGTGCCGCTCGTCATCAAAGAACATAACTAAAGGTTGGATACATCTCATTTTTGCAAATATCGTTTTTATCATCACCATCGTATTGTCTTCTGTATTCCCGGTGCGACTTACAAGCTTTAATGATCCTGCGTTTATCACCTTTGTATTTTTGAGCATTTCAATTATGGCGGTCTATCCGGTTATTTTCAAAAGCATTAACAGCATGTCAGAAGCCGCCGAGAAAAAAGAGGTGGAAACGCAAAATAAGCTGCTCGTCGCACAGATCGAAGCCGAAACGGCACAGCTTGCCGCAGATAGCCTGGCAAGGCACGACCGACGCCATCACAATCTTGTTCTGCTTGAATTTGCAAACAATAATGATATTGAAAGCGTAAGAGAATATCTCACGAACCTTGTAGATAGTGACAGCGAGGTATGGGGCGACGTGCGGTACTGTGAGAATATGACGGTAAACACGGTGCTTACCGTGTACGAAAGACACGCAAAGGAAAACGGCATTTCGGTCAACATTTCCGCTAAGGCGAGCCGCGAGCTTTCGGTTTTGCCCCAGGATCTCGTCATCGTAGTAGCCAATCTCTTTGAAAACGCTATTCACGCTACGTCAAAGCTTAAAGCCAAGAACAAGCATATTGATATTTATATCAAGGATAGCGCGCAACGCTTACTCATAAAAGTGGAAAATCCCTGCCGTGCGAGCCTCACCTTTGATGAAACGCTTTACGGTGTCGGTATTCGCTCTGTGATATCCACTACGAATAAGTATGAAGGCATGTATGATTTCACCGCCGAGGACGGAATTTTCTCTGCGAAGATCAGCTTAAATTTGGTTTAAAAAATGCAATCTACGCCAAAAAAAGTACAATCCACGACAAGCTCCCCATTTCGGGGAGCTTTTCTGTTATTATTATTACGAAAACATTTTAGCGCATATGTAACACTCTTATGCGCTGTCAAGGAGGCGATACGCTTGGAAGAGGAAAAATATACGGATGATGGATGTCTTATTGTTTCAGAGCTTTCGTGCTGTCCGTATTTTGAGAAGGATCGGTCTTTGCCAAAATCCTGTAGCAAAGATTGCTATGTCTGCAAATTCTCGGATTTCAGGAAGCGCGAGTACATTGAGCGCGTTGAAAGCGAGATGCAAGTCGGTGTTTTATACAGCGTCTGTCATAATGAGAAAAACAAATTAAATACAAATTCAGAAAAATAGATTTAAGAGGAGTAAGGACATGAAACAAACAAGCGGTAAATCGTTTACCAAAATAGTG
>JAZRLJ010000125.1:0-2968 GCA_045646755.1 Eubacteriales bacterium
GTCTCAACTCCGGGTGCTGCCTCTTCCTCAAACTCTACGGGAGCGGGCACGGGAAGCGAGTTTGTGTTAAGAGCTTCCTTCTTTTTCTTTCCGATAACGGTATCCTCAAAAGCTGCGCTTACAACCTCGTCGGAATTCTTGGATGCCTTGCAAAGCTCTGCGGTCTGCTTGTCGTAATACTTCTCAAATCTTCCCTTTTCCTTGTTTGCATCCTTGGACTTGCCAATCTGATAGTAGAAACGGGAAAGGTAATCGCTCTTCTGCTCAAGCTCGGAAAGCTGAGTATCAATGGAGTCGCCGATTGCCTTGTATTCAAGAGCTGCGTTGCTGAGCTCCTTCTTAGCAAATGCCTGCTTCTCAAGATTCTTGTCGGTAGGCTTCTTTGCCGCCTTCTTTGCGATAGGCTTAAGTTCCTTCTCAGCCTTAAGAAGCGCCTTAACAGACTTATAGTACTGCTTCTTCTCTTTCTCTATGCTTTTTTCGGTTGCTTCGATTTCAGCCTTGTAGCTTTTCTCGATCTGCTTATTTTTCTTTTTCTCGCTCGCCATGGTACCTCTCCTTGGTATGTAATATTTTATAATTAAGTATATTATACAAGAGTATTTTCCATTCGTCAAGAGTTATTGCAAAATTTTTTTCGCATTTTTCAAATATTTTTTCGCATTTTTGTGCATTTTGAAAACTTATGTTTACAAATATACATTATCACACTTATTTGCGGTTGCTTCGTCAGATTTCCTCAAGTAAAAGTCTGAGCGCATTTGCTCTGTGGCTTATAGCATTTTTTTCTTCATCGGTCATCTCCGCTACGGTCCTAGATTCCCCCTCGGGAACAAAAATCGGGTCATAGCCAAATCCTCTCTCTCCCCTTGAGTCCTCGGTAATCTCTCCGTACATATATCCCTCAGCAGAAATCTCGCGTCCGTCGGGGTATGCGAGCACCACAGCGCAGGTATAATGCGCGCTCTTATCTTCCTTATCTTTAAGGTTTTTAAGAACGAGATTATTGTTGTCAAGGTCGTTTCCGTGACCGCCCGAATACCTTGCGCTATATATACCGGGAGCGCCTCCGAGCGCGTGTACACATATTCCGCTGTCGTCGGCAAGGGCGGCGCAGCCCGAAATCTCTGCTATCTCTCTTGCCTTCTTACCTGCGTTTTCAAGGAAGGTCTCGCCGTCCTCTACCGTCTCGTGCTCTATGCCCGCTTCTCTCTGAGAAAGTATCTCATCAAACTTATCTCCGAGTATTTTTTTGATTTCGTAAATCTTGTTTTTGTTGTTGGATGCTATTATAAGTTTCATAGTTTTGTTTACCTTTTTCCCTATAAATCAAGTAAAGAGGAACAAATTTAAGCTTTGCTCCTCTTTAATTGTTGTTATTCCTTTTTTAGAAGAGACCGTTTATCTTGCCGTTCTCGTCGACGTCAATTTTCTCTGCCGCGGGAATCTTGGGAAGACCGGGCATAGTCATAATATCGCCTGTAAGAACTACTACGAATCCTGCGCCCGCAGAAACCTTAACGTTCTTGATAGTAACGGTAAAGCCGGAAGGTGCGCCGAGCTTGGTCTGGTCGTCGGAGAATGAATACTGCGTCTTTGCCATACATACGGGGATTTTGTCAAATCCGAGAGCGGTAAGGGCTGCAATCTGCTTCTTCGCAGCGGGAAGAACGGTTATTCCGTCGCCTCCGTATACCTTCTTTACTACGCTCTCAATCTTACTTTCAATGCTGCCGTCGAGCTCGTAAGCGAAGGTGAAGTCACCCTTCTCCTCCTCGCAAAGTCTTACAACCTCTCTTGCAAGAGCCTCACCGCCACGGCCGCCCTCTGCCCATACGGTAGAGAGAACTACGTTTACGCCGAGCTCTTTACACTTTTCTATAATGAAAGCGATTTCAGCATCGGTATCGGTGGGAAATCTGTTTACTGCAACAACTGAGGGAAGCTTGTATACGTTCTTAATGTTGGATACGTGTCTGAGAAGGTTCGGGATACCGCGCTCAAGAGCCTCGAGGTTCTCGCTGCCAAGCTCGGTCTTTGCAAGTCCGCCGTGCATCTTAAGAGCTCTTACGGTTGCTACGATTACTACCGCGTCGGGTGTGAGACCTGCGTAACGGCACTTGATATCAAGGAACTTCTCTGCTCCGAGGTCTGCGCCAAATCCTGCCTCGGTGATTGCGTAGTCAGCCATCTTAAGAGCGGTCTTGGTAGCTATAACGGAGTTACAGCCGTGAGCGATATTTGCGAAAGGTCCGCCGTGTACGAATGCGGGCGTGCCCTCGAGTGTCTGAACGAGGTTAGGCTTAAGAGCGTCCTTAAGAAGAGCGGTCATAGCGCCTTCTGCTTTAAGGTCGTGCGCGGTTATGGGCTTCTCGTCGTAGGTGTAGCCTACTATAATTCTTCCAAGTCTTTCCTTAAGGTCAGTAATAGAGTTTGCAAGACAAAGAACAGCCATTATCTCAGAGGCAACGGTGATATCATATCCGTCTTCTCTGGGCACGCCGTTTACTCTGCCGCCAAGTCCGTCGGTAACGAAGCGGAGCTGACGGTCGTTCATATCAACGCATCTCTTCCAGGTAATTCTTCTGGGGTCTATGTTAAGAGAATTACCCTGATAGATGTGGTTATCGAGCATAGCCGCGAGAAGATTGTTTGCCGCGCCTATTGCGTGGAAGTCACCCGTGAAATGAAGGTTGATATCCTCCATAGGAATAACCTGAGCGTAGCCGCCTCCTGCCGCGCCGCCCTTAACTCCGAATACCGGGCCGAGAGAGGGCTCTCTGAGAGCTACCGCTACCTTCTTGCCTATTCTGTGCATACCGTCTGCAAGACCTATAGTCGTGGTGGTCTTTCCCTCTCCTGCGGGGGTGGGGGTGATTGCGGTTACGAGTATAAGCTTTCCGTCCTTCTTATCCTCTGCGTCACGAAGAAGCGAAAGGTCAAGCTTTGCCTTTGCATTGCCGTAAAG
>JAZRLJ010000126.1:0-2854 GCA_045646755.1 Eubacteriales bacterium
TAAACGTTCTTTATGGTGATGTTGTAAACCTCATCGGGAGTAGCGTGTCTTGAGCCGTACATATGAAGGTCGCCAACCTTGACCGCATTAAATCCGGTCACAAGATGAGGACAAACGTCCGACTGATCGTATACGCCGTCAACGGTAATATCGTGAAGCTTATGTCCGCCCTGGCAGAGAAGTCTTACCATAGAGCAGAAGGAAGCGGTTCTGATATTTCTTATGGTTATGTTATAGGTATCGATGGTATGTCCTTCAACACGGAATTTGTCAGTTTCGCCGCATCCGGGCTTAGAGCTTGTGCCCGAGGTAAGCGCTACGGTATCGTCCTCGATAAATCCGGTGAGATTCTCGATAAGAATATCGTGACAGCCGAAGCGGATGTCAACTCCGTCACTGTTCTTTACGAGAACGTCCTCGTACTTATCGTAATCGAGCTGATGATATTCCTTACCCTCGTCGTCAAACGCTGTATCGGTAGAACAGAAATCGATATTTCCGATGTATCCGTTTCTCGAGCAGATAAAGGTAAGCGCCCACCATCTCTGGTTTCTTACCGTAAGGTCGCGTACCGAAAATCCGTCAACGTTGTGGAATATAAGAGGGTTCTGATTCCACATAGAAGGAAGACCGTTCTTATTTGCCGTTCTCTCGGTAAGTCCGTTGTATCCGCCGCCGTCAATGATAGCGTAGCCCTTGCCCTTAATGGTAATGTTTGTGTCAGTACCCTCAAGGGTTTTTCCTATATCCGTTCCGTAATGCTCGTTTAAGAACATATTTGAGTAGCAATCCTTAGCCATACGGAGATGGCAGTTTTCAAGAATAAGGGTAATATTCGAGGGGAGTCTTACCGCCTTGTTTATTTCCCAGTGTCCTGTGATTTTTGCTGTGCGAGAGCCTGATTCAATAGCTCTCTGTATCTCTGCGGTTATGTAGTCATATCCGCCCTTCTGAAAAATATTAGCGCTCATTTTATTCTCCTTGTTTGGTTAATTTATCACTTTTTGAATTCAATTATTTTAAGTCCGAGGCTATCTATAATATGCTCGGTTTCCTCACCGCGATAGATTACTCTTGCAAAATTCTTTACGTTGTAATCGGTGTTAAGAATGTAAAGCTTATAGATTTCGTCGTTCTCGTAAACGGCAAATCTGAGCTTATCCGAGCCAAGCACCTTGATTTCCGCATTTCTGTGAGAAGCGGCAAGAATCTGCTTAACCATAAGCTTATAGAGAGGGAATATCTGGGGCGCGCCGGGATACTCGGAGTTTGCCATAAAGATTACGTGTCCGTCTCCTACCTTATTCTCGGTAATAATGGGAATAAGGCTGGGATCCTCGATAGAGGTAAGGGAGTTAGTTCTTCCAAAGCTGTCCGAGATATATCCCACGGGGGTAGCAGTGGTAGGCTTAATCTTTACGTAATCGGTGTAGCCCGCGGACCAGCCGGGGTCACACATAAGAGTATGCGTTCCGGGATACACAATACCGTCTATAGTACTGTACTTTACAAATTTATAACCGTCGTTGCAGTGGTGAACGTCGTCAGTAAGCTTAACACCGAGGAAGGATTCCCAGTCAAAGTCACAGAAATTGCCCTTCTTATCTCTCTCAATGCTGTCACGCATATGAGCCGCTGTGATAAAGAGCTTTCCGCCCCCCTCCACATACTTCTTGAGGGTATCTGCAATTTCGGGAGTCATAGTATTCCAGCCGCAGAATATTATCCACTCATACTGCTTCATTACGTCAAGAGGACAAGTTGCTGGAATTATATCGTACGTACCGAAGCCGGGAGCTGCGGTATAATCGTTATCTCCCGTGTTTCTTCCGTCGTTCCACTCGGTAGCGTGATATACCTCGTCAAGAATTCTGTAGGAGAACTCGGGAGCTGCAAATCCCCATTTCTCGTCATAATACTGTCCCCAGAGAGAAGAGTTGTTTCCGTATGCAAATCCGTCATAGTTACCCTGAACGAATGCGACCTTGGTGATAGGTCCGTTTTTACCCGGACGGATATCGGAGTTACAGAATCTTGCAAAATCCTCTGCTTCCTTAAGATAGGACTGAGTTAACGGATGGTCCTCGGGAAGAACCTCGGTAAGATGTGAGGAAAGCTCGTGATATCCCGATTCAAGACATACGTAATCTATACCTGCAAGATAAGTGGTATAGTATTCCATCTTAAATCTCTTAGCTTTAAGAGGATCGTACATATGATATCCGCCGTAGAACTCGTGAGCGAGCCATGAGCCGAGCATTTCCTTTTTGTTTGCTCTCTTTGCTCCGCGCGCAAAGTTCATAGCTATCTCCATATTACGGGGAGCCGTTTCAACGGATATATCGTCTACTCCTGCCTCAAGGTCGTAGTTCATATAAGCTACCGACTGGAGAGAAATTATATTCTTAGAGCCGTTTGCCTTAAGAGCATTAGCCTTTCTCATTACTCTCTTCTGATAGGTTTCCTTAGCTTCCTTGCAGTTCTTAAGTCCGTCTACGGGATCTGCCGTTGAGCCTCTCTTATAATATCCCTTTGCCTTGCCTGCGTACCAGCCGCCAAACTCTCCTATCTCCTCACCGAGATAGTACTCGCCGCCAAGCTCCGCAATCTTTTCCATATCTTCTTTGGAACGGCGGCAGGTAAAGTCTGCTCTTCCTCTGTAGTAGTTATTTACTATAGAGAAATAAATCTCGTTTCTGCGGAAATAGTCCGCCCACTCGTAGAGCTGCTCCGACGTAGGCGCCTTCTGGTCAACTCTTATAACGAGATAGTTAAAAAGTCCGCCGTTTTCCTTGCCGAACTTATACTTTTTCATAAGGTCAAGAACTTTATCCGGGTCAAATCCATAGTCTCC
>JAZRLJ010000127.1:0-6547 GCA_045646755.1 Eubacteriales bacterium
AAATCGTCACGAAGAGCGCACTTGATTGAAATTATAGCAACCTCAAGCATGTCCTCGGTGGGCTCTTTTGTGGTCAGCCTCTGCACCCAGAGACCGGGCGCTGACAGAGCACGGGTTATAAAGTTATCGTGCTTTCCCGCAAACATTATAAACTCATATCCGAGTCCCATTACGAGAGGGAGAATGAGCAGTCTTATTCCCGTATAGGAAAGCCAATGAAGTCCGGGGAAAAGCATTTTTACGAAAAGTCCTGCGAAAACTCCGAGCAAAATCATAAAGAACATAAAGCTCGTGCCGCAACGGGGGTGAAATCTCGTGTAGTTCTTTGCGTTTTCTGCTGAAAGCTCTGTTCCCGATTCAAAGCAGGCGATAGACTTATGCTCTGCGCCGTGATACATAAAGGTTCTTCTTATGTCTTTCATAAGAGAAACGAGCCATAAATATGCAAGAAAAATAACGATTTTTACAAATCCCTCTACTATTGCCGTCCATATCCCAAGCTTTCCGCCAAGCAGATATTTGTCTATCAGACTTGATATGAAATTCGGCAGAAACATAAAGAGAAAGAGTGCAAGAGCAATGCCGAGCACAAGAGAAACTGCCATAATTATCGCAGTCGCGCCTATGCCAAGGTGCTTTTTGAGCCACTTTTCAAACTTCGTTTCCTCGTCCTCTATGCCGAGAGCGTCAGCGGAATTTGAAAGGGTTTTCATGCTCAGTATCATCATTTCAACGAAATTTATTACTCCGCGCAGTATCGGAATGTTAAGCCATTTATGCTTTTTTCTTACGGAAACGAACTTTCCGTCGTAGACCACAAGGCTTTTGTCTTCCTTTCGGCAGGTGGTGACGGTGCGCTCGCCTGCCTTCATCATTACGCCCTCGATAACCGCTTGACCGCCAACCTTGTTAAGACGGGTGCAGTCCTTATCTGAGCAGCATTTCTTTTCTTTTGCCATAGTTTCCTCGCGTTGTAAATAGATATTTTTAGATAAAACACATAGTTATTCATAATATTATAGCATATATATATCAAAAAATAAATAGGAAAGTCAAAATATTTTTAAAATTTTAATGATTTGACAGCCGAGGAATAAAATGGCGCAGTTTGGCAAATAATTACACCGAAGCGGCAACCTGCTATAAGCGGTACCGAAATTTCATTAATTTTGCACGGTCGCCGGATGGCGGCGGAAGGGAGAGTAAAATGACACTTACTCAAAAGGAAAACGGACTTCTTTGTGACCTCAAAAGTCAGGAAAAGCTTTGCATCGAAAAGTACACGAAGTATGAAAACGAGGCGTGTGACCCTCAGCTCAAAACTCTGTTTTCGAGCATCAAGACCACTGAGCAGAGCCACCTTGACACGATAAACAAAATTCTTGACGGACAGGAGGTTAAAATGAGCACGGAGATGCCTACGGCTAAAAAATGGTCGGGAACAGCCTCCTCTTGCCAGGCAGAACAAAAGAATAAGGACTCCTTTCTCTGTAAGGACGCGCTCACTATGGAAAAGCACGTTTCCTCACTTTACGACACCTCTATTTTTGAGTTTACAAGCCCTACTCTCAGAGATACGCTCGCTCACATTCAGAAGGAAGAACAGAACCACGGTGAGCAGCTATACAGCTATATGAGCACCAACGGAATGTACTCATAAACCGTACTTTTGCAAACAATAATTTGCAAACAAGCTATATTTTGGCATAGATACAAACAAATCCATCACAGTCTTTATTCTGTGATGGATTTTTACATATATTTGAAATAAGGATTGAATTAAGGGGAGAGTTATGATATAATGATAGTTGAAAATCAACTTTTAAAAGGAGAACAGAAATAATGGGACTGGAGAATATTACTGAGTTTCTTCCTCTTTTAATTCCGCTTATTATCGCCCAGCTTGCTGCTGTTGGATATACCCTCTATCATATTTTTACCCATCCTATTTATAAGAGGGGCAGTCGCGCTCTTTGGGTTGTGTTGTCGATAGTGCTTATGAATACCTTTATCGGTCCGATTTTATATTTCCTTTTCGGTAAGGAGGACTCTTAATGGATATGCTGCGTATCTCAGGGCTTTATAAGAGTTTCGGTGACAAGAAGGTCTTAAAGGGTCTTGATTTATCTGTGCCTGAGCATAGCATCTACGGTTTTATCGGCAAGAATGGCGCGGGCAAGACGACCGCTATGAAAACCGTCCTTGGACTTCTTAAGGCTGACGCAGGAGAAATCACCGTACACGGTGAAAGGGTTGTCTACGGACAGACCGATACAAACCGACATATCGGATATCTTCCCGACGTCCCAGAATTCTATTCATTTATGACGGCAAGGGAATATCTTAGACTTTGCGGCGAGATTACGGGAATGGCACGCGAGGAGATTGAAGAGCGTGCAAGGGAACTACTCACGCTTGTCGGTCTTATAGACGAAAAGCACCGAATTAAAGGATTTTCGAGAGGTATGAAGCAGAGGCTCGGAATTGCTCAAGCTCTTCTTAACCGTCCAAAGCTTCTTATCTGCGACGAACCTACCTCGGCACTAGACCCTGTAGGAAGGAAAGAAATACTTGATATTCTTTCGGCTATCAAAGAGCAGACAACGGTGCTGTTTTCTACGCACGTCCTCTCAGATGTGGAGCGTATTTGTACCGACGTGGCTTTCCTCGAGGATGGCGTAATAAAGGTACAGGGGAAGCTCTCCGACATAAAAACCAGGTACCGCAGAAACGAATATTCAATAGAAACCGAAAACGACTCTGATGTATCCATTCTTTGCAATGCGTTTTCTTCTATGAAAACGGTTGATAAGAATAAACTCGTCTTTTTTGAGGATAACCATTCGGTATCTGAAGTTCTGCGCTTTGTTGCTGACGAAAATTTATCTGTTGTAAGGGTCGAGCGTCTTGAACCCAGCCTTGAGGATTTGTTTATGGAGGTAACGGAAAAATGAAATCTCTTTTCGCCTTTATAAAGAAAGAATTTTTGGAGCAGCTTCGCTCGGGAAGACTGTGTATAACCGTTGCGCTCTTCGTTTTGATTGGAATTATGAATCCCGCGATAGCAAAGCTTACCCCTTGGCTGCTTGAGACGTTTTCCGAATCGCTTCTTGAGAGCGGAATAGTCATAACCGAGCCCAAGGTCAGCGCTCTGGACTCTTGGACGCAGTACTACAAAAATCTTCCCATAGGTCTCATTGCCTTCGTTTTGCTTCAAGGCGCAATTTTCACAAAAGAGTATAGCGTGGGCTCGCTTGTGCTTTCGTTGACAAAGGGACTTGAGCGCTATAAGGTCGTCGTTGCCAAGGCGGGCATTCTTACTGTAATTTGGTCGTTTATATATTGGCTTTGCTTTTTGATTACCCATTTTTACAGTTCTTATTATTGGGATAATTCGGTTGCGAAAAATCTTATGGTGTCCGCTTTTTGCTGGTGGCTTTTCGGTATGCTTGTTATTTCGCTTATGACTGTGTTTTCAACGGTATCGACTGCAAACACAGGCGTGCTGTTTGGAACCGGCGCAGTAGTTCTTCTTTTTTACGTCATAGGCTTAATTCCTAAAGCTAAAAAGTATTTACCGACTTTTCTGACGGACGGAAACTCTTTGATATACGGTGTCGCAGAGGCAAATGAATATATAATATCCATTGTCATAACGGCAATTTTAACCATAATTTGCTTTGCCGTCAGTGTACCGATATTTAATAAAAAGAAGCTTTAAGGGGCTTCCGTATTTAGGCATAACCGAATAAAAAAACAGTGAGGTATTGTAAACACAGTACCTCACTTTAATTTTGTAATAAATTTGTGGTATTTAAGGTTGGAAACCTATGGTTTTCCTCTTTTTATTAAAGTTTTTTATTCTCTTGCCGTTTCCTTCCTTTCGGTGTATGTATATACACCTTCGGGGCGGAAAGCGACAATTTCTGCTCTGAATCCGTTCGCACCAGCTGTCGCCTTTATTTTGCGCTATTTGAAAGTGAAGGTCTTATAATTGCATATTTCTCGTACGAATAGAGAGATATAAGGATGTTTCTTATTTCGGGAGCGTCTTTTCTATCGAATTCGATAATTTCGCATACGCCGTTATCTGAGGTTATCTTCAGGAATTCGTCGTCCCCGAGGTATACGAAAGCTACCTGGCGCTTTACATTTCCGTCCTTGTCGGTAGAATGCTCGGCGATTATTACGTCACCTGCCGTAAGATATTCAATGCGTATAGCTCTTATACGGTCGTTGGTAAAGGGATTATTTCCTCGGATGAGGTATCCGCCCGAGAGATTTGTCATAAGCATATCTGCTACTGCTGAGTCGGGGTTAACCTTGTATCCAGACACCGTTATTATATCACTGAGAGCCTCAGAGATACTTGCATATCCGAGAAGGTCTTTTCCGAGAAGATCTCTGTAGATAGCGTTTATCATAAGGATAGGATCGTCATAATTTGTATTTGCGTCTACGAGCGCATCCGCTTTATCCGAAAGTGTGTCGAGCTTTTCAAGGCTCATAGCCGATACGGTGTTTGTAATTTTGTTGAGATTAAGTCCGTTTACAGTACCCGAGCAGCTTTCGATAAGTGTTCCGAGCTCTTCGGTTGTAACTCTTACGGTAAAGGTGAGAGTAACCGTTGAATTAGCCTCTACAGTTCCTGTCCAGCTTATTGTTCCCGCATTGTGAAGTATTCCTTCCGATGCTTCGATAAACTCTGTGCCGAGGGGAACAAACTCAAGAAGATTTATTCCGGAAAGATCCTCGCTTCCCTTGTTGGTGAGCTTTATGGTGTACGTAAGAAGATCATTCTTAAATACCGCGGCATACATGCCCTTATCCATAGACTTCTCAATGGAGAGGGAGGGGATAGTCATTCTTGAGAGGGTTTGCTCGGTGGGGGTAAGTCCTCTGTTAAGAGGTCTGAGAATACTAAAGTTTACGTAATTGAAGAGGTATCTTGTAGCTGAAGGAGATTCAAAGAGATTGAAGGTTGATTCAAAAGCAATTGATGAGCTGCTTACTGTGTCAAATGCCTCGTCGGGCTTTCTTCCGTTATGCGTATATGACTCTGTATTCTGACAGTGAAGAATCTTTCCTTCTCCAACGTATATGAGCGCGTGGCCTGCGCTTTCCTCGAGGGTCTGCGCGTTGCCTTTTCTGTATACTATAACGTCACCTACTCGGAGATCTTTAAGAAGCTCGGAGAGAAGAGCCTCTCGCTCTTCCTTGGTGTCGTAATCTCTGCATTCCCAATATCCGAGGACGTCTATAGCATTAGGATTATCTCTTGCGTAAGCCATAAAGTTAGCTGTGGTTGCGCTCTTTTCCTTTATGGTGTAGGGCATTATGTTTACGCCAAAGGCGTTGTAATAGACTGAGTTAACGTAGCTTGAGCAGTCGAGATAGATTGTCTGCAGAGCAGTTGCATCCTCGGGGGTTGGATTGATGTTTCTTCTGCTGTTGTACTGATCGTAGTCAACGTAAGGAAGCTGATAGTAGAATGCGTATGCAACCTCTCTGAGATATTCCTCGCCTGAGGTATAGGGGTCTGCGGTAATCCATTTTTCAGTAAGAATCTGAAGATTTATGCTGTCCGAATCGCTGTCTATGTAGAGCGCTTTAAGTGAGCCGCTCATAAATACGCCGGGATAAGAAGAAAGATCCGCGCTCGAAACTCTGTCTGAAATCAGCGAGTCGTCAATGTTTTCAGCGGAAAGATATATGATTTTTCCTGAAGGAATGCGCACTCCGGATTCGTCTACAGCAGAGCTGTTAAAGTGAACTATGTATCCGTCGCCACTCTTGATGAGATAGAATTCACCTTTTACAGTTATTGCTTCGTATCTCTTTGCATCCGAGGCAAAGTACAGCTCAGCGGACAAGGTGCTCTTGATGGTTTTTGCGGTTGTGACGCTTACGCTTGCAATGGGATCGGATGAGGTAACCGTTTTTTGGGGATCGGTGTTTTCATCGGAGTATTCAACGTACTTTCCGTACGAGTCTGATTTCGCTTCTACGAATAGCTGGAACTTGTCGCCTGCTTTATATTCGTAGTCGGAGCCTTTAAGGAGTATAAATGATGTAGTCAGTCCGCCTTCTAATATAAACGCCTTGCTTCCGTCTACTGTGCAGCTTCCGAGACATCTGCCGACAAGATAGAGTAAGGTTCCGTCAGCAAAGGTGGGCACACGGTCAACGGTAGTTCTTATAGCAGGTGAGACCGTTATCGGTATTTCGATAGTGAAATCCTTATACGCAACCTTGACGGATTTATGCTCAGGGGTAAGCGCTTCGGTGGTAATAAGCTTCCATGTATTGCCTATGCCTACAGCGCTTCCGTCACTGAGATTTGCTTTAATAACAAGACCTTTTGAGTTGAAGGTGTCGCCAGTGAGGTAGAATGTTGTATCCGGCATCTTAACGATTTCGATGCCTGTTAATTTCAGCATATCTATGTACTGTGTTTCGGTTGCACCGCAGACGTCACAGTTGTTGGTTTTTGTGCCGCGGGCAAGGTGGGTGGGCTTAGTAACAACGGTCCATTCCTTCGAGAAGG
>JAZRLJ010000128.1:0-6341 GCA_045646755.1 Eubacteriales bacterium
ATGAATGATGAAAGCAAAACTACGGTTCGAAATTGTTGGGGCAACTCATAAAGTCCAAGTTAATCGGCTTGGACTTTTTTCTTTTTCACGGATTCTTTATATACAAGGTTTATGCGTTGATATAAATATACCCCCCATTGACAAAATACCCCCTCGGGGTATATGATAATTATATCAGGATATACTAAGAGGTGGATATGGATAATAATTGTTGCTCTAAGAAAACGAAAAGAAGCGAAGAAGAAAAAAAGAAAATCATAAGTCGCCTTAACAGGATCAGCGGACAGATAAACGGAATCGGCAAGATGGTTGAAAACGATGCGTATTGTAACGACGTACTAATTCAGCTGTCTGCAGTTAAGAATTCTGTTAAAAGTCTTTCGACCTGCATTTTGGAAAATCATTTGTATACGTGTGTAGCGAGAGACCTTGAAAACGGTGATCTTGATGCGCTTGATGAGGTAGTCAGCTTGTTTAAAAGATTTGATGAGTAAGGAGGTGTGAAAATGGATAAGATCGTTGTTTGTGAAAAGTGCGGCGCGATGGTCAAGGTTTTGATCGACTGCACCTGCGAAAACTGTGGTATCAAGTGCTGCGGTGAAACTATGAAGGAAATCTCGGCAGAAGATGCAAAAAAGCGTCTTGAGAAGTAATTATAGTTTCCTGCCGATAACGGCATAGCTTAAATGCTCCAATACAAAAAGGGACTGAGTCATTAAGAATTAACCAAAAGCCTAATAAAACGAGAAAAATCCGCTAAAAAGCGGATTTTTGACCTTAGTTTAATGAAACAAGTTCAAAATCAAGAGTGAGGCGGAAAAATCCACCTCACTCATTTTGTTTTTTGGTTTCGCCTAAATGACGCAGCCTCTTTTCATTTGTACGTATTGAAAAAATATATTTGCTGTGATATAATCGTAAACAAGAGACAGTAGCGGAAAAAACTGCTAAAAGCTAATACCAATTTCGAGCCGATACGCGACGATATTCTTAGAATGATTTTTAAAAGAGTGGGCATAGAAATGAAGATTGAAGATATTGATAAAAACCTGAAGGTTGATAAGGAAATCGACAAAGCAGGACTTAAATTTTACCATTTTGAAGATGAGCCGTTTAAGATTTACGGTAACATAAGAAGAGGCGAAGACGGACTTCTTTACAGGCTGCCGAGAGAGGTTGCGGAGAAGACTAATCCCGGTGTTCTTGCTCTTTCGACCAATACCGCCGGAGGCAGAGTGAGATTTCGTTCGAATACCGGCTACGTTGCGGTAATAGCAAAGTATAATAACGTGTCGCAGATGCCCCATTTTTCCGTAACGGGCAGACGCGGAATGGATCTCTATGCTGACGGAACGTTTATAAGCACGTTTATCCCTCCAAACGATATGCCAAATCTTGCCTTTGAGGCAAAGGTTGGTGTTTCGGGCGAAAAAAAGGAGAGGGATTTTACGATAAATCTCCCCACCTATGAAAACCTCATTGACCTTTACGTAGGAATAGAAGAGAGAGCAACCCTCGCAGCTCCCACGCCCTACAGAAATGAAAAACCTATAGTTTTTTACGGCTCTTCCATAACTCAGGGCGCTTGCGCCTCCCGTCCCGGAAACACCTATATTTCTCACCTTTCAAGATGGCTTGACACCGATTTTATAAACCTCGGTTTTTCAGGCTCGGCAAGGGGTGAAGAGGCTATCATTGAATACATTGCAGGTCTTGATATGAGTGTTTTCGTCTGCGATTACGACTATAACGCTCCTACGGTGGAGCATCTTGAGGCTACGCATCTTCCTCTTTACCGAAAGGTGAGGGAGAAAAAACCCGATCTGCCGATAATCTTTATGACAAGGCCCAGCGCAGTTTTGCACAGTGACAGGCTTCCTCGCAGAGCCGTTATTAAGAAAACCTATGACATAGCGAAAAGCGAGGGTGATAAGAACGTATATTTCCTTGATCCCACCGAGCATATGCCCTTTATGGCAGACGAAGGAACGGTAGAGGGGTGCCACCCAAATGACCTCGGATTTTACTTTATGGCAAAGGCTCTTTTGCCCATACTTGAGGGGCTTGGGCTTTAAAAGGTTAAGTTTTCAAAAATCTTTTAAACACCTTTACAAACTGCGTAATAAGTGCTATAATCTAGAATATAAATTAAATAATTCCAAACTTAAGGAGCAAAGAAATGAAACTTATTATCAAAGACAATTACAACGCAATGAGCGACTGGGCTGCTCAGCATATAGCTGACGCTATCAACAGCCACAAGGAGAACCGTCCCTTCGTGCTCGGACTTCCTACAGGCTCTTCTCCCCTCGGCGTTTACAGAAGACTTATTGAAATGAACAAGGCAGGCAAGGTTACTTTTAAGAACGTTATTACCTTCAATATGGACGAATACGTCGGACTTCCCAGAGAGCACGACCAGAGCTACTGGTACTTTATGCACGACAATTTCTTTAATCACATAGATATTCCCGCTGAGAACGTAAATATTCTCAACGGTATGGCAGAGGACCTCGAGGCTGAGTGCCAGAGATACGAGGATAAGATTGCCTCTCTCGGAGGCATTGACCTCTTCCTTGGCGGCAGTGGCGTTGACGGACATATCGCATTCAACGAGCCCTTTACCTCTCTTACCTCGAGAACGGGTATCCGCGCTCTTACAGAGGATACTCTTATTGCAAACTCCCGTTTCTTCGATAACGATCCTAACAAGGTTCCCAAGACCGCTCTTTCCGTTGGAGTAGGAACAGTTTGCGATTCTAAGCAGGTGCTTCTTCTTATCAGCGGACACAACAAGGCTCGCGCTCTCCGTCACTGCGTAGAGGGCGGCGTTGACCACGCTTGGACTATCAGCGCTCTTCAGCTTCATAAGGACGGCATTATTGCTTGTGACGAGGCTGCTTGCGGCGAGCTTAAGGTTGACACCTATAAGTACTTCAAGGAAATCTACAAGAACGAAAAGTAATCAGCTTATAAAAAAGAACGACTAATAATCGTTCTTTTTTGTCCTTTCGCTTTTCAAAAATCAATCAGAAAGATTTTATAAATGACTAAGACAAAAAAGAAAATTTCAAAGATTTCCGCGCTTCATTATCTGAAGCTTGCAATGCGCTCGGTGCTTCTCGTTCTCTCTCTTGTTTTTTATATTCTCGGAAAAGCAGAGGTGCTGACGGATAATATCGTATTGCCCGCTGTGGTTTGGGTGTTTTTCTTTATTGGAATGCTTCTGCGCTTCTTCCCCTCTAAGCTGGAGAGTATGGGATGTCAGAAGGTCTTCAAGAGAAATTACGAGCCGGTTACGGAAAATCCCGTCCCCGAGATAAAGTCCTGGAAGACAACGCTTGCAGTTGCTGTTGCGTGGCTTTTCTTAAACGGCGTTATCGGACTTCTTTATCTTCTCGGAGTGTATGACAAGGGCGTGCTTATTCTTGTCGCGCTTGTCTATTCGGTTTGCGACATTATCTGTATTCTTTTCTTCTGCCCCTTCCAGACGTGGTTTATGAAGAACAGATGCTGTACTACCTGCAGAATTTATAACTGGGATTTTGCAATGATGTTTACCCCGCTTGTCTTCATTCCGCATTGGTACACCTACAGTTTGCTCGGCTTTGCTGTTCTGCTTCTTTTGAAGTGGGAGATTACATACCGTTTCCACCCCGAGAGGTTTTCCGCTTCAACTAATAAGTGTCTTGACTGTTCAAGATGCGAGGAAAAGCTTTGCAGTCACAAAACTCAGCTTCAGGGATTTATCAAAAAGTACAGAGAGCGTTTCTTTGCTTCCCGTTTTGGCAACTCTAAAAACAAATAAGCTATATTTCGGAGAGAGGGAAGAAAAATCCCTCTCTTTTTCTTGAATTGCTATTGCCTTAGCTGTAAGCTTTGGTTATAATAATAGAAGAGGTGATTTTTATGATATTTTACTATATAAGACACGGAGATCCAATATACGATCCCGATTCACTAACTCCGCTTGGAGTCCGTCAGGCAGAGGCGGTTGCAAAGAGACTTTCTCTTTACGGTCTTGACGAGATATATTCTTCTACCTCAAACCGCGCCATTATGACGGCAAGGCCTACCTGCGAGATATTAAAAAGAGAGCCTGTGCTTCTTGATTTTGCAAACGAGGCTCACGCATGGAGTGAGCTAACCGCTAAGAGAGAAGACGGACGTCCTTTGACTTGGCTCTTTCAGCACGCTCCTACAAAAGAGCTCTTTAACAGTAAGGAAATAAGAGACCTCGGCGACGAGTGGTATACTCACCCCAGCCTTCGTGAATTTAATTACGATAAGGGAATAAACAGAATTTATAACGAGGCTGACGCTTTCCTTGAGAGCCTCGGATACGAGCATATTCGTTACACCGGAAGATATAAGGTTAAGAAATCTAACGATAAGAGAGTTGCTCTCTTTGCCCACCAGGGATTTGGTTTAGCGTTTCTCAGCTGTCTTCTTGATATACCGTATCCTATGTTTTCTACTCATTTTGATATGTGTCACACCGGTGTTACCGTTATTGAATTCAAGGAGGTAGACGGCTACACAATTCCCAAGGTGCGTATGATGGCGTCTGACTCTCATATTTACAGAGAGGGACTGCCGACTAAGTACGACGGACTTTACGTCTGAAAGGAAACAGTATGAAAACTTTTTGCTTTACCGTTGACGATAATATCCTTTTTTTCAAGGATATAATGGAAAAAGGATATAAAAGCATATTTGAAAATCCCTATCTTGCGATGTATAAGCGTCTGCACGAGAAATTCAATCTGAAAATACAGCTTAATCTTTTTTATCGTACAGAGGGCTTTGACCTCTCTATGATGAGTGAAAAATATTTGCCCGAATGGAAAGAAAACTGCGATTGGTTGAAGCTTTCCTTTCACTCGGACTTGAATAACGTATCACCTTACGAATTTTCGGGATACGACGAGGTTTTCTCGGACTGTGAAAAGGTGAACCGAGAGATTTTGCGCTTTGCTTCGGATAGCGCTCTTGCAAAAACCACAACGGTGCATTATTGCCGTACGACAAAAGAGGGCGCAAGGGCTGTTGCCGATAACGGCGTTCTTGGACTTCTCGGAATTTTTGCCTCGGAGAAAACACCGTCGGAATTTTACAGCGTCGATTCCGAAAGCAAGGAAAGATTACGCCAGGGCGATATCGTTAAGGTTGAGGATATGAGCTATGCCGCAATAGACGTCGTGCTCAACTGCTTTTCTAAGGAGGAAAACCTTTCGCGTATTTCGGGTATACTCGGCAGAGAGGGAATACGCGTTATGATACACGAGCAGTATTTTTACCCCGACTACAAGGCGTATCAGCCTGATTTTGAGGAAAAGCTTGAAGCGGCATTCTCGCTCCTTACCTCTAGCGGATACGAGAGCAGATTTTTTGAAGAGCTGATATAAATTTAAGGACGGATTGTTATGGAAAAAATGATACTTGGTAAAACTGTAAAGGAATGGACGGAGGCGTTTCCCATAGTTGCGGATATTATGGAGAAAAAGGAAACTCTCTGGCTTAACAGTGGCGTTTTGCCCTACTCCGAGGCAATCGTGAAATCCGAGCTTCAGATGGAGGATATAAAGGACGCTTCTGACAGGCTTGACAGATTTGCCTCCTACTTTATGAGAGCCTTTCCCGAAACGGCAAAGAATGGCGGTATAATAGAATCCCCCTTTGCGCGTATTCCGAAAATGCAGACTGCTCTTGAAAAGAAATATGGAGAGAAGATAAACGGTGAGCTTCTTATAAAGCTTGACAGCAATCTTGCCGTATCGGGATCTATTAAGGCAAGAGGCGGAATTTACGAGGTGCTCTATACCGCTGAAAAAATAGCAATGAAAGAGGGCGGACTCAAGGAAAGCGACGACTACGCAATCCTCGCTGACGAAAAGTACAGAAAGCTTTTCTCAAAATACTCAATTGCCGTCGGCTCTACAGGCAATCTCGGTCTCTCTATAGGAATAATGAGCGCTAGTCTCGGCTTTAACGTGACCGTACATATGTCCGCTGATGCAAGACAGTGGAAAAAGGATATGCTCAGGTCTAAGGGCGTTATAGTCAGGGAATATGAAAACGATTATACCGTTGCGGTTGCAAACGGACGGCGCGAGGCAGAGGGTGATGAATTCTGCCATTTCGTAGACGACGAGAATTCAAAGACGCTTTTCCTTGGATATGCGGTTGCCGCTTTGAGACTTAAACGGCAGTTTGAGGAGGCAGGAATTGAGATTAGCGCCGAAAAGCCTCTTTACGTTTATCTCCCCTGCGGTGTCGGAGGAGGTCCGGGCGGTGTTGCCTTTGGCTTGAAGGCAGTATTCGGAGACAACGTTCATTGC
>JAZRLJ010000129.1:0-6150 GCA_045646755.1 Eubacteriales bacterium
TCACGTATTGTGGAAAGCTCTACGTCGGGGCTATGCTGAGAAGATATTACGATAGCATCCGCTCTCATAGGCTTGTCGTCGTGGTACTCGATCGTCACCTGAGTCTTTCCGTCGGGGCGCAGATATGAGAGCTTGCCCGACTTTCTTACCTCGGTAAGCTTCTTTGCAAGCTTGTGAGCGAGAGAAATAGGAAGAGGCATAAGCTCCTCTGTCTCGTCACACGCATAACCGAACATAAGTCCCTGGTCTCCGGCTCCGGTATCAAGAGAATCGGTAATTTCTCCGTCCTTTGCCTCAAGGCATTTGTCAACGCCTAGTGCTATATCAGCACTCTGCTCATGGATAGAGCTGATAACCGCGCAGGTATTTGCGTCAAAACCGAACTTTGCTCTGTTATATCCTATCTCGTTAACCGTATCTCTTACGATTTTCTGAACGTCTATCTTTGCCTTTGTGGTAATCTCGCCCATAACGGTGATAATTCCCGTGGTAGCAAAGGTCTCGCAAGCAACACGGCTCATAGGGTCCTCTGCAATTATAGCATCAAGAATAGCATCCGAAACCTTATCGCATATTTTGTCGGGATGTCCCTCCGTAACAGACTCCGAGGTAAAAAGCATGTTTTTCATTTTATTCCTTTCCGCTTATCAACAAAAAAATCGAAAATTGCCTTGGCAACTCCCGACCTTTGATACAACTCATCTGTCAGGATTTAGCACCTTACGCTTTGCATAGGTTGCCGGGCTTCACAGGGCCAGTCCCTCCGCCACTCTTGATAAGCATTTTATTTATTTTTCTTTATTCTAACATAAAAGGACAAAAAAATCAAGTACATTTAAGGAAAAAGTCGGCTGAAAATTTTAACAGCCGACTTTTTTAGTTTTAAAGAACTATATGCTTTGGAATACCGCCCTCGTATTCAATCTCGACCTCACCTATAATCAAGGGAGCGAGGTACTTTATACCGGCATCGGTAATTCCGTCAAAGGTATCGTTTATATACTCATCGGGAACGCCTCTTACAGCATTTGCAATCTTAGAGATTTCCGCGCAATCGATATATGAAGAATACTCTTCGCCTTCTTTTCTGTTTATGGTCATCATAACGCCGGTTTTGCCCTCGGATGCAACCTTTACAGCGGTTTTACCTACGGTAACGGACTCGGTTATATCGGTTGAAGAAAGGATATGACCTGCGCAACGCTGAGGAAGGTTGAGCTCAATTGAACGAACCTTGCAGCCAATTCTGTCCTTGACGATATACTCAAGTGCCTTACCTGCACCGGAAAGCTTTGCATGACCGAATGCGTCAACTGCGCCGGGAGCGGTAGAAGCTCCTACGTAGTTTCCGTCAGCGAGTCTGATACCCTCGGAAACAGCTACGAGGACCGCGGGCTTGGTCTCCTGAATTTTCTTAACCGATTCAACGAATTTATCTATATCAAAAGGCTTCTCAGGAAGATAAATAAGGTCGGGAGCAAGACCTCCGCTTACCTTAGGAAGAACTGCGGAAGCAGTAAGCCATCCTGCGTCTCTACCCATTACCTCAACTATGGTAACAGCCTTAAGAGTATAAACGGATACGTCACGAAGAATTTCCTTCATGGTAGTAGCAACAAACTTTGCCGCAGAGCCAAATCCGGGAGTATGGTCGGTTGCCATAAGGTCGTTGTCAATAGTCTTGGGAACACCTACGACTCTGATTTCATAATCGTTTTCCTTAGCATAAGCAGAAAGCTTGGAAACAGTATCCATCGAATCATTTCCGCCTATGTAGAAGAAATATCTGATATCGTACTTTGCAAATATTTCAAAAAGCTTCTTATAAGTATCGGGATCTGCCTCGGGGGACTTCATCTTCTTACGGCAAGAACCGAGAGCAGCCGCAGGGGTTGCTTCGAGGGTCTTGATATCCTTCTCATCTGCAAATGCGTCAAATAGGTTTATCATTCTTTCTTCAAGGAATCCCTCAATTCCGTATCTCATACCGAAAAGGTTGTTTATAATTCCGTCCTTTTTAGCTTCAAATGCACCTCTGATTACACCCGCGAGAGTAGCGTTGATTGCAGCGGTAGGACCGCCGGACTGACCGACAACCGCATTTCCTCTTAAAATATCCATAAAAAAGCTCCTTTGCTTTTAATTTCCTATAAATTATAACATATAAAAACGACATTTGCAACATCAATTCGCACTTTTTTCAATCTTGCTTAAATCAAAGTGAGAAATTGCCTCCAAAACGTATCTTTCTCTATCAAAGCCATAATCGTAAAAATACGCGTGCTCACACAAATCGAGAGCCAATATCGGATTCTTACTCCAGCATATTTTTCTGTAATGCGTCGCTACATCAAATGAAATATCCTTTCCTCCGTCATATACTAAAAGAAATCCTGTATCGGCATTTTTACATTCTTCCCTGACCTGATATAAAAACGATGCAACTGATCCGTACTGATTTTTTATTCTCATAGAAAATAAATTTCTTTCGGAAAATGAAGAAAAATAGAGCTTATGCAAAACGATCTCCGAGTAAAGACGGATTGCAGCCTCTCTCTCGGAACTCTTAATTCCTAATTTACATATTTCACTAACATCGCATCCGACAAGCGCAGGATAGCTTTTTTCGAAAATGCTATATTTCAACATAAGCGTGTTGAGATACTCTCTGTGCATTTCAATATTTCTTTCGGATAAAAAACGCATATTGCCTCCCCCAAAAAACAAAAATTCTCACTTCACAATATGCAAAGTGAGAATTTTTGCTATTATTTGAAGAAATCACTTTCTACAAAAGTGTATTCACTGTTACAAAATCTGCAAACCGCAGTAAGCTCACGTGGTTTGCCCTCCGCCTCCTGCTCGTTATACATATTCATTATTTCGGCCTTACCGAGCGAAAGTATCTTTTCTCTCATTCGTTTACGCGAGCAATCGCACTTGTACGCAACCTCGAGAGTATCAAAGGTGTCATAAGGGATATCTCTCATAGCTATATCCATAATCGACTTGTTGTCAAGTCCCTCTGCAAACTTCTGAGAAATATTATAGAGGTCAGCGGCATTGCGCTCTATCAGATCCACTGTCTTTTCATCAGGAAAAGGAAGAAGCTGAATAAGTATTCCACCGGCTGCAAGACAGGTGTAATCCTTGTCTACAAGAACACCTAGAGAAAGAACGGTGGGAACCTGCTCGCTTCTTGCAAAATAGGTTGCTATGTCCTCGGCAATCTCACCGCTGACAATCTCACTCATTCCCGTCTGGGGCTCTCCCTCGCCTACCTGCTTAATAAAATTAAGAGTACCCTTACCAACCGCACTTCCAACATCAAGCTTTCCGTTTGCTTTCTTAGGAGGATTAACGAGAGGATTCTGTATATATCCCTTAACGTTTCCGAAATAGTCGGCTACTGCAAGAATCTTTCCTGCCTCACCGTCACCGAAGAATCCGATAGTAAGGCTATCCTTTTCTTCAGGAAGCATCGTTCCTATCATAGAAGCTGCGGTAATCGTTCTACCAAGCGCAGCAGTAGCGGTAGGCGAGGTTTTGTGCGCTGCCGCCATATCGTTAACCATCTGCGTTGAATTTATTACAAGAACTCTTGCTGAGCCGTCTCTTGTCATTGCTCTGAGTATCGTTGACTTTTTGTTTTCCATATCTTTATTCCTTTATACATTTTGCGACTATATAAATTCTGTGACTATCGTCGGTAGCGGGTGAAAAATCAAAATCCGCGTACGCTCCCAAAAATTCAAAACCTGTTTCGGAAAGCATACTTTTAATACTTTTAACAGTATACATCTTTTCTTTCTGCACCTCGTCGTCTCTGACGTAGCTTCCGTCATCAGCCTCAGAAAACAGAGTTATGTAGAAATTACATATACCGCTCTTATCGTTGTAGGAGTTTTGCCATATACACATTGAGGATTCTGTTTCGAAAACGTACGAATTATCCGCATAAACCTCGCGGAATTTTCCTCTTCCGTTCAAGTCAAAGATAAACAGTCCGTCGGGTACAAGGTAGTTATGCACGAGAGAAAGACATTTTTTAAAATCCTTTGAGCTTGTAAGGTGATTCATACAGTCAAGGCAGGAAACCGTAACGCCGACAGTACCGTAAAGCTCAAACTCACGCATATCCTGAAGAAGCCAGAGGATGTTAAGTCCCTCGTCTGACGCCTCAGAGCTTGCTCTGTCAAGCATCTCAGAGGAGTTATCGACACCCGTCATATCATATCCGCGGCGCGCAAGCTCAAGTGTCATTTTACCCGTACCGCACCCAAGATCAAGTATGAGGTTTTCTTCCTCAAATCCCTTATGCTTTTTTATTACCGTTTCTATAAAATCTGCCCAGCGCGAGTAATCAACTTCTTTGTTTATCTCGTCGTATACAGGCGCTAAAAGGTCGTACATCATAGATTTATCTCCGTTTATTACTTTACAAGCGTTGCATAGTAAGCTCTGACGTTCATATTTCTCAGAGCATAGCACGCTCTCTTTGCCTCATCAAGAGAATCAAAAACACCAAAAACAGACGGACCGCTACCACTCATAAGCGCGCCTTTAGCGCCAAGGCGGACGAGCTCCTTCTTTATTTTTGCAGCTCCCTCACATTTCGTAAGGACGGCATCTTCAAAAATGTTGTAAAGACCAGCGGAGTCTATTTTTCCGTTTTTCAATGAGGACAGAAGAATGTCATATTTTTCTTTAGTATCAACTCTCTCAGTGAAGAAATCGTTATACATAACGTCTAAGTCCTTATACGCACCGGGAGTTGAAACTCTCTCGTTTGCAATAGCGATTACAAAACCCTCGTTTATCTCTGTCTGCAGTCTCGAAATTTTTTCTCCTCTTCCTTCGCATACCGCTGCCTTTCCGTAAAGGCAATAAGCAACGTCGCTGCCAAGCTCTGCAGCAATACCCGACAAAGCGGAAATTGAAAAAAGCTTTGAGTGAATTTTGTTCATTGCTCTCAGCACCGCTGCAGCATCAGAGGACCCTCCGGCAAGTCCGGCGGCAACGGGAATACGCTTTACAAGAGTTATGTTGACCTCGCAGGTAAGCTTCGCTCTCTCAAGAAAAAGATACGCAGCCTTTACCGCGATATTTCTCGTATCCGTAGGCAAAAATTTAGCCCCAACCACTTTCAGACGCACAAGGCTCTTCTCGGCAGGCACTGAGGTAACGGTAATTTCGTCTCCGAATGAGAGCGAATGCATTACCGTAAGTATATCGTGAAATCCGTCTTCTCTTTTAGATATTACGTCAAGATATAGGTTTATCTTGGCGTTTGCTCTTTCTTTAACAGTTGTCATAGACGTTCCTCTAATTATTAATGTTTATATTTTAGCATTAAATAAAAATATTGTCAACCCTCTTGACAAACAAGTTTTTTTATGATAGAATACTGTATCGGTTCGGACATTCGGTTCGACCCCCCTTGCTGCCGGGTGGCAGCCAAATGACCATAAGGAGGTAAAATTCAATGGAAAAGAAGATTTGTTCTTACGAAACTCTCTTTGCTGTTAGCGGCAATCTCGCTGAGGAAGATACCAAGGCGCTTGTAGAGAAGTTTGTAAATCTCGTTAAGGATAACGCTACCGACGTTAACGTTAACGAGTGGGGTAAGAGAAAGCTCGCGTATCCTATCAACTACATCACCGAAGGATACTACGTTCTCGTTACCTTTAAGAGCGAACCCAGCTTCCCTCTTGAGCTTGAGCGTGTATTTGGAATCACCGAGGGTGTTCTCCGCTACATGACTACTACCAAGATCGAGAAGGCTGCAAAGGCTGAAGCACCCGCTGCAGAGCCTGTAGCAGAAGCTACCGTAGAAGCTACTGAAGCTTAACCAATTTTAATTTAAACATTACGGAGGCGGAACCATGGCAAGTTTCAACAAAGTCATCCTTATCGGAAATATGACGGCAGATCCCGAATTGAAGCAGACTACCGGAGGAATCTCGGTGTGCAAGTCGGATCGTAGCCATGTCGTTCTGTGAGCCAAGGAGTTGAGTAGATTTCTTGTCTTCCTAAGACCGCTTGGCCTCCGACTTGCGGAACCATGGCAAGTTTCAACAAAGTCATCCTTATCGGAAATATGACGGCAGATCCCGAATTGAAGCAGACTACCGGAGGAATCTCGGTGTG
>JAZRLJ010000130.1:0-11434 GCA_045646755.1 Eubacteriales bacterium
CGAGCGAGAAACCTCATAACCGAAGTCGACGTGACCGGGGGTATCAATGAGGTTGAACGTATAGTTTTCCCCATCCTTTGCGGTATAGTTAAGCTTTACAGCTCTCGCCTTTATGGTTATTCCTCTTTCTTTTTCAAGGTCCATATTGTCGAGTATCTGAGACTCCATATCTCTCGATGCAACGGTGCTGGTCTTCTCAAGAAGTCTGTCCGCAAGAGTAGACTTTCCGTGATCGATATGGGCTATAATTGAAAAATTTCGTACGTGCTTTTGTTTTTCTGTCACTTTTTCAGTCCCGTAGTCATCACGCCTCTGCGAGTCTGACTACGCTTTCTTTATAAATTTTCATTTTTTCGTCAAGCGCCTTTTGGCTATCACTGTGCGCAAGAGCGTAAATTTTAATTTTAGGCTCTGTACCCGAAGGACGAACGATTATCTTATCGTCGTTCTCAAGTGTGTAATACAGAACGTCCGATATAGGCTGATCCGTCGGGACCGTATTTTTGCTTTGAAGCTCAGTTACAGTACCCGTAAGGAAATCTCCAACCGCTTTAACCCTAAAACCGCCTATTTCTATCGGTGTAGAGCCTCTCAGAGAACTCATAACTCTTCTGCGCTTTTCTATTCCGTCAAGTCCTTCCATATAAATATCAACGGTAGACTCGGCGTAATATCCGTATCTCTCATAGAGAGAGCGCAGAGCGTCGCAGAGCGTCATATTCTGCTTTTTATAGTAAGCGGTCATTTCAAGTATCATAAGAGAAGCGCCTACCGCATCCTTATCCCTTGCGTAAGTGCCAAGAAGATATCCGTAGCTCTCCTCAAATCCGAGGAGAAACTGACTGTCTGTCCCCTCTTTCTCATAATTCTTTATAACCTCACCGATAAACTTAAATCCGGTAAGAACGTCGTGAAGCTTTACTCCGTTATCTTTTGCGATTTTATACGCCATATCGGTAGAAACTATGCTTTTAACCGCGTATGCATTATCCTTCAAGGCATTATTATATCTCTTTGCCCTGATAACGTAATCGAGC
Source organism: Eubacteriales bacterium (assembly GCA_045646755.1). Taxonomy (GTDB): domain Bacteria; phylum Bacillota; class Clostridia; order Oscillospirales; family CAG-272; genus UBA1740. The sequence goes on from JAZRLJ010000130.1 coordinate 1,038, forward strand.
AGCAAGGCTCCCATCTGATTTCCCGTTATGGTGACAAATTTTCCGTCTGTATCTCTTGCCATAACGCCTACTCGGTCCGCATCGGGATCGGTGGCTATTACAAGGTCGGATTCAACCCTATCCGCAAGCTTTGTCCCGAGCGCAAAGACTTCCGCGTATTCAGGATTAGGCTTTTTAACCGTAGGAAAATCTCCGTTCGGTATCATCTGCTCTGCGACGGTATAAAGCTTCTTTATACCAAGCCTTTCAAATGCAAGAGGTACTAAGCGATAGCCCGCTCCGTGAAGTGGGGTATATACGATTTTCAAATTCTCTCCGCAATCCTTAAAAAGAGAAGGTGAAATTGCGGTTTTTAAGACTTCAGATATATAGCGCTCGTCAAAATCAGCGCCCAGAATAGTAATTTTTCCGTCAGATACAGCCTCGTCAAATATATCGGCTCCGCTTAAATCAAGCGGGTCAAACTCAGCTCTTTTTTCAGAAATAATTTTAGCCTGCTCCGGTCCTATCTGCGCTCCGTCCTCCCAATACGCCTTGTATCCGTTATATTCCTTCGGATTATGAGAAGCGGTTATATTTATTCCTGCTATACAGGAAAGTTCACGCACCGCAAACGAAAGCTCGGGGGTGGGACGAAGAGAATCAAATATATAAACCTTTATTCCCTCAGAAGCAAGTACCGAAGCGCTCACTTTAGCAAAAAGCTCCGAGTTATTCCTCGAGTCGTAGGCGATTACGACGCCTCTGTCACTACCACTCGAGCTCTTTATAAGCGAAGCAAGAGCTCTCGTAGTCTCTGCTACAGTAAAACGGTTCATACAACCGATACCCATATTCATAGTCGAGCGGAGTCCCGCCGTACCAAAATTCATCGGAAAAGAAAATCTCAGCTCTTTTGTTTTAGAGTCGTGTGAGATACTTCTAAGCTCGTCTTTTTCTTTCTCTGTCAAAGCCGTCGAAGTCAACCATCTTTCATATTCGTTCTGATAGTTCAAGTTTATTTTCCTCTGTTTAAAATTATTTGAGCGCTTCCTCCAGCGCTTTTGCAAGCTGGTCGGGACAGGAGGTGGGCTTGAAGCCGCATTTTATACCCTTTATCTTCGCTATAGCATCCTCAGCCTTCATACCCTTAACGAGAGTTGCAACGCCTACGGTATTACCTGCGCATCCGCCAACAAACGCACAGTCGGTAACTATTCCGTCCTCAACTTCTACTATTACCATTCTTGAGCAAGTTCCACTGGTTTTATACTCAATTCGCTTTTTCATAATTATGTTCCGTTTCTATTTTTTATTCTAAGTTTTTGTATATTCCTATAGCTGTATACGAGCCTGTGAACATCGTAAGAAATACAAGAAGAGGAGAAAAATCTCTTCCCTCGTCCTTGAAAACTACCGTATAATGAGCTATCTGCCCTTCTTCCGTATCAAAGCTTACTGTGTTTATTCTATAAACTGATGCTCCGAGAATTTCCGCAGCTAAGAAGAGAGAGGAAAGCGATATTGATCCGTCCTGACGAAGACGGATTTCAAGATATCTGTCGTCATCCTCTAAGATTTCGGGAATCTTAAAGCTCTTTGATACCATAGCGTATTTTACGTCAGCGCTTCCGTCAAAGCCAAAAACGGGTGTGACGGAGGCTGTTTTCAAATCGTATTTGTACAGAAGCGCTGCAATCGATGCAAGTCGCGCTCCACCTCGTTCCTCAAGCGGAAGAATTGCAAACTCCTTCTTTCCGTTGGCAACCGCCTCAGCCGCCTCGCGTAAGGTTTCCGCATAAGAAACCGTTGCGTCGGGTAAATCTGCAGAAAAGACGTCATAAGCTTCGTCGGAAAGTCTGTTTTTTACGTAAACAAAGCTCGAATTTCCATAATTCTCTTTTAAAAAATCCGTTTCCGAAAGACTAACTCCCTTTTCTCTCAGCCGTTGCGAAAGAAGTGAAGAAAAGCAGGCCATATCCTGAAAAGAGAGTGAGGAAAGATGGGTTTTTATAGTCTGAATATTGCTTAACATAGCATCTTCGTGAGGTCTTGGAGAAAATTCTATTCCATCGGAAATAAATCCCAAAAGCTCGTATACGGAAAATCCGCTTTCGTTAAGGTCTAAGCAAAGCTCTGCCGCATCGTCCGCAAGTTCGGAGAGCTCACATATACGTCTTTCAAAAATAATCGAATGCTCTCTTGAAAGAGCGTTAAGATTATCCATATTTACACTGCTTGGCGAAAAAAATTCTTCTCTTTCCATACGCTCCTCCTTAAAGTTGATAATTATATTATACTAGATATTTTTAATAATTACAATAGTGAGAAGAAAAAATCTTCTTAAACCCTTCTTTCTAACTGCGCTCTTTCAATGCGCTTGCGCGATATTCGCTCGGACGCATTCCAACATATCTCTGAAAGCTTCTCGCAAAATATGAACGGTTTTCAAAACCGCACCTTCTTCCTATCTCATAAATACTCAAACGGGAATTTGATAACAGCTTGCGTGCCATTTTACAGCGCATTCGGTTCACGTATGCAACAAAATGATATCCTGTATACTTGTGAAATTCGCGTGAAAGATAGTATTTGTCAACTCCAACGAATTTTGCCACATCTTCAAGTGAAAAATTTTCGGCATAAGAAGCGCAAATATAATCTATTGCCGCTTTTACATAAGAAATACTTCTTGGCAAATTCTCTGTCATTTGCAATGCGGAGCTATAGTTCTCGCAAAGTAAAAGTATAAGCTCCAGCACCGCTGTGCGAATAGACAAAGTCCGATAAGGCGAATCAGAATCTTGCATATATGCGGCATCTAGTTTATCCATCAACTTCCCTACACGACTGTCGGAAATCTTCGCATCAAAGAAAACAGAATTCGTATCAACACCGTTACCGATACAAAACGCTCGGTCGATTATAAGACAGTGATAATGCAAATCTACCTTTCCTGCCGCCATTGCGTGTAAATGGTTAGTGTTAATAATCACGGCATCACCACTGGAAACACTGATTATATTTCCGTTATTCGCAATTACGCCCTCTCCGTCGGTAATGTACAGAATTTCTATATTCTCATGCCAGTTAGATGAACCAAACATAAAATTCGAAGCTTGTATTGTAAAGTTCCTGTATATAAACGGCATAGCTTGATGCTCTAAGTTATGTCTTTCGTATCGGCTCATTTTTACTCCATTCACAAAATAGTGTTATTAATCACAAAAATGTATTCTTGACACACCTATTATACCGAGATATAATAAAATTGTCAATCACAAAATGCAAATTTGTGTTATTTTTAATTTACAAAAAAGGAGATTTTGTATGAGCAAAATAGGAGCTTTAATAAAATTCCGTCCTGAAACAGACATTTTTCTTGAGATGGAAAAGGCAAAAAATATCGGTTGTGAATGTTGTCAGATTTCAGTTTGGGATATGTCCCTCTATACAGATGAAAACGCAGAGAAAATATTAAATGCGTCAAAAAAATACGATTTGGAAATTTCAACACTCTGGACAGGTTGGTCAGGTCCCAAAGAATGGAATTTCACCGCCGGTCCGATGACGCTCGGTATAGTTCCCACAGCATACAGAATGATTCGCGTGTCGGAAATTTTACAGGGTGCCGACTTTGCCGCAAAAATCGGCATACCGAGAATAGCAACTCACGTGGGTTTTTTACCTGAAAATATAAACGATCCTCAGTATTACGACATTATCGCCGTTTTGCGCTATATCGCAAACGAGTGCAAAAGGAAAAATATATCCTTCCTCTTTGAAACGGGACAGGAAACTCCCACTACGCTTCTGCGTGTAATAGAGGATATCGGCACTGATAACGTAGGAATAAATATGGATACTGCAAACCTCATTCTGTACGGAAAGTCAAATGCAGCCGATGCTATCACTGTATTTGGAAAATATGTAATGGACACGCATATCAAGGACGGCTTTTACCCCACGTGCGGCAAAAAGCTGGGTAAGGAAGTAAAGGTCGGCGAGGGCGAAGCTAATGTCCCCGAGGTAATTAAACGCTTACAGGCGGTTAATTACTGCGGAAACTATATTATCGAGCGTGAAATCAACGGTGATCAGCAAACTAAAGATATTATTGAAACCATTGCTTATCTGAAAAAAATACTAAGATAGAATTTAGAGGTATATGATATGCTAAAAGTAGGTTTAATTGGATTTGGCGGAATTGCAAAATCTCATAGAATGGCCATGGCAAAGCTTGAAATGCGCGAAAAAGCAAAGCTCACCTGTGCCTTTGACACAAGCGCTGCAGCATTCGAGGAAAACACTGTTGATTTCTCTACTGAGCTGCCCGGCTACGAAGAGCGCATAAATTTTTATACCAATCTTGAAGAAATGCTGGGAAATGAGGAGATAGATTTCCTTATTGTCACCGTTCCCTCCTTCCTGCACTGTGAAATGACCGTAAAGCTGCTCAACGCAGGATATCACGTGCTCTGCGAAAAACCGATGGCACTTAACTACGACGACTGTACTAAAATGATACGCGCCTCCAAGAAAAGCGGAAAAGAGCTTATGATAGGTCAGTGCTTGCGCTTCTACCCCGCTTTTAATTACATAAAGAGCGCCATAGATGAAAATAAATTCGGAAAGGTTCTTGGCGGATTTTTCAGCCGTGTCAGCCCTCCCCCTATCAGAAAAGGAGGAAACTGGTTCATGAAACCGGAACTCTCCGGTGGTTGTATAACCGACCTACATATCCACGACGTTGACATAATAAGATATCTGTTCGGTGAGCCTAAAGCTATATGCTGCCGCACAAGCACCAGTCTTTGTAAGCATGATACAGTTCACACTTCATTCTTCTACGGAAATACTCCGATTACCGCTATCGGTGACTGGACTTTTATAGGCTCTAAATTTGAGGCAAAGTGTCGAATAAGGTTTGAGAGAGCAACAATAACCTTTGCTGCCGGAGAAGTGACCGTTTACACGAAGGATCAGAGTGCGCCGTACAAGGTCGAGCTTGAGCATATTGGAGGCATGGAAGGGGAAATTTCCTACTTCTGCGACATCATCGAGAAGAAAACTAAAAATACGAAGAATACTCCTGGAAGTACTGCAAATACTATCCGCTTAATAGAAAGGCTACGGGAAAGCGCCGAGGATTCTGGCAAGACAATCAGATTTTAAAGCGTATTTATCTTAAATTAAATAACAAAAAATGACGAAGGATTTTAACTTCCTTCGTCATTTTTTTGGTGCCGGTAGTCGGGGTCGAACCGACACGGTATTGCTACCTTCGGATTTTGAGTCCGACGCGTCTGCCAATTCCACCATACCGGCGTGCAGTGAACCTGTCACGACGATAATTATAGCATACCGATACCAAAAAATCAAGTACTTTTTTAAATTCTTATTCGCTTTTCAAATCTCATTTTTGCTTAAACTCAATGACCGTGACACCCGCATCTCCCTCGCCGTAGGTTCCGTGGCGGTAGGATTTTATGCGGGAATCGGTTTTAAAATATTTCCATAGCGCTGCTCTGAGCGCTCCCGTTCCCTTTCCATGTATGATACGGACTGTGGGAATGGAGGCAAGAACGGCATCGTCAAGATATTTATCCACAACGAACCATGCATCATCGCCAATCATACCGCGCACGTCAATTTCGGGCTTGAAGGTTGATACGATAGACTTTTTAACCTTACCCTCGTTTACCTTGGGAGGCTCGGCCTTCTTCTTGAATTTTACCTCGCCCTCAATAAGTCTGAGCTTATCCTCAGCAACCTTGGTTTTGAGTATGCCCGAGGTTATCGCTATAAGTCCCTTTGAGTCCGCAAGAGCGGTAACGACCCCCTCCTTACCTATGGTCACGAGATAAACACTGTCACCAACCACGAGAGGTCTCGGAAGCTTATATTCCTCGTCTAGAGACACCTCACGCACACTGATACCGTCAAAGAGAGCTTCGCTCTCACGCATACGCTCACGTACTGCGGTGCGTGCGTCAAGCATCATTGAATTGCGCTTTTCCTTATCCTCCTGCTTCTTCAAATCCTCCAGCTGCTTGAATATAAACTCACTTGAGGCTCTTGCGCTGTCAAGAATTTGTCTTGCTTTAAGAGTTGATTTCTGTATCTCCTCTTCACTTTTTGCTATTCGTTTCTTCAGTTCTTCCTCAGAGGTGCGCTTGTAGGTCTCATATTCGCGCCTGAGTCTCTCAGCGGTTTCTTTTTCACGCTCAAGCTCAATTCTGTTAGTATCAAGACGCTCTATAACGTCCTCAAAGCGCTTATTGTCGCGTTCTACAAGCTTATCCGCTCTGTTAAGAACCTCAGGGGGCATACCAAGCTTTTCGGATATAGCAAACGCATTAGACTTACCCGGCGTACCAACAATAAGACGGTAGGTAGGTCTGAGAGTTTCTATATCAAATTCGCACGAGGCATTCTGTACTCGCGGTGACTGGAGAGCATAGACCTTAAGCTCTGAATAATGCGTTGTAGCGAGTGAAAGCGCACCGAGAGACTGTGTCTTTTCGAGTATTGCCGTTGCAAGAGCCGCGCCCTCAATGGGGTCTGTACCCGAGCCAAGCTCGTCGAAAAGAACGAGAGTTTTTTCATCTGTCTTGGAAAGAATATCCACTACGTTAACCATATGCGAGGAAAACGTAGACAAGGATGCCTCTATGCTCTGCTCATCGCCTATATCGGCAAGTACGGCATCAAAAATTCCGACTCTGGAGCTCTCAAGCGCGGGTATCTCAAGTCCTGACTGAGCCATAACCGTAAGAAGTCCTACGGTTTTGAGAGTTACAGTCTTTCCTCCAGTATTAGGACCGGTGATAATCAACGTATCGTTTTCCTCACCTACGCTAACGTCAATGGGAACAACCCTGTCCTTAGCTATAAGCGGGTGTCTTGCTCTTTTAAGGTCTACAAGTCTTTTATTGACTACGGCAGGCGACTCCGCCTTCATTTCCATAGAAAGAGACGCACAGCCAAAGACAAATGAAAGCTCGGTTATATTATGATAATTGAGTGTGATTGATGAAGAGTATTCCGCACACTCTACCGAAAGAGCTGAAAGTATACGCTCAATTTCAGCTTCCTCTGCTGCGGCAAGTGACTTAAGCTCGTTATTAGCCTCAACAACCGACATCGGCTCAACGAAAAGGGTTGCTCCCGAAGAGGAGGTGTCGTGCACAAGTCCCTTAAGCTCGTTTCTATACTCCGCCTTTACAGGCACAACGTATCGTCCGTTACGCATAGTAACGATATTTTCCTGCAAATATTTAAGACGGTTTCCGCCTATGAAGCTCTGAAGAGTATCCTTTATCTTGTTGTTTGCCGCTCTGATTTTTCTTCTTATCTCGCTAAGCTCAACGCTAGCCTCGTCAGCGATAATTTCCTCGGAGATTATCGCGCGCGAAATTTTATCCTCAAGTGCTCGGTTTGGAAGCATTCTTCTGAATATCTCGTCAAGAGAAGTCTCAAACGGCTTGTCTGTGTTTATATAGTCAAGAAGTCCTCTTGTACATCTGAGAAGCGATGATATTTCAAGAAGCTCCTTAGGTGAAAGCGTAGCTCCCTTGTAGGCTCTGTCTGCAGAAGCAGTGACCGTTTCAGGCGCGAAAAAGGACGGAAAGCCCTTTGCGTTTACAAGGCTTTTTGCATCAGCGGTTTTTCTCTGTCTTACGACAACGGTTTCATAATCAGACGAGGGCAACAGCGTAAGCGCTCTCGCCTTTGCGCCTTCCGTTGCGCATAGGTCTGAAAGTCGCCTTTTTATTTTATCAAATTCAAGTATCTTTTGTGTTTTTTCAGAAAATAACATTTCGTTTCCTTCTGCTTAAAGTTCAATTTTTCCGCACACCTGCTTATAAAAATCAAGCGTTTTGTAAGAGCGCTCAAGCTGGTTTACAAGGTAAAGCTCAGTCGCTCTCGCAAAGAGGTCCATATCCTCTGCGGGTATATTAAATGAAAAAAGCTTCTCAATCGGCGAATGAACGCAGTAAGCGAGCGCAATTTTGGCGCTTGGTGAAAGATATGCGATAATTCTGCTCTCGTGCGGTGAATATGGTTCGGTGTGCTTTTTTTCACGCTCTTCCTTACATTTTCGACAAGTAAGCGCGCCGTCCATAATATCAAAATAAAAATCCCCGTCTTTTTCCGAGCATTCCGAGCAGGATATAACCTCGGGCATAAATCCGAGTATTGAAGCGCATCTTATCTCAAATGCCGCCTTAACTCGCCCCAGCGGATACTTTCCGCTCGAAATAGCGTAAAGAGAATTCAGAGAAAGTCTGAGAAGCTCACGCTCAGCCTCGGCAACCGTAACGTCCGAAAGAACCTCTGCTATGTATCCTGCAAGAGCAATACCCTCGATATTACGTCTTATATCAAAGAAGTTTTCAATAAGCTCAGCTTCCTTGACGTGATAATATTCACCGCGCTTGGTTAGTAAGAAACGAGAGTAACAAAACTGCATTGTAGAGGACATTTTCCTGCTTTTTAACGAGCGAGCTCCTCTTGCATGAGCCGATATAACACCCATTTCCTCGGTGAAAACGGTAATTATTCTATCCGATTCCTTAACGTCGGTGGTGCGTATAACCAGCCCCTTTACTTCGGTATCCATTAGTTATCGTCCCTGTATCCGAGATTTGATATATTAAAATCACTGTCACGCCAGTTTTCCTTAACTCTGACGTAGAGGTCAAGGAACACTTTAGTATCAAGCATCTTCTCAATATCCTCGCGGGAGTGCATACCTATTTTTTTTATGGTTGCTCCCTGCTTACCGATAATAATTCCCTTATGCGTAGCCTTCTCACAGTAAATCTCTGCGCGTATAGACACTACTCCTCCCTTTTCCTTCCATTCCTCAATGGAAACGGCTGTTCCGTGCGGTATCTCCTCGTCAAGACTTCTGAGAAGCTTCTCTCTGATTATCTCAGCAGCAACCTGTCTCTCGGGCTGGTCGGTTATCATATCCTCGTCAAAGCACCAATCCGCCTCGTAGAGATATTCTTTACACTCCGAAAGAAGAATATCAATTCCCTTTCCGCTTTTGGCAGAAAGAGGAATTACTGCATCAAAATCAAATTCCTTTGAATATGCAAGAATGGTTTTTGCAACGTTTGATGGGGTTACCGAATCTATTTTATTGATTACGAGAATAGTTCTCATTTTATCAGCCTTAAAGCGAGAGATAAGAGATGCCTCTATATCCCCCACCTCTTCTCTCGGCTCAACTACGAGAATAGCTCCGTCAACACCTCCAAGTGTCTCTGAGGTAGTCTTTACCATAAAGTCACCGAGTCTTGTGCGAGGCTTATGAAGTCCGGGGGTATCAAGGAAAACAAACTGGTCCTCTCCCTCGGTCAGTATTCCCGTAATTCTGTTACGGGTAGTCTGAGGCTTCTTTGAAACTATAGCAACCTTCTCTCCGAGAATGGAGTTGAGAAGAGTTGATTTACCTACGTTAGGTCTTCCTACTATTGCTATAAAAGCGGTTCTAGTCATATCTTTCTCCTATATTTCGACCTTTTCTATTATTTCTCTCTGTGCGCTGCACTGCGCCTCGTCGTCTGCCGCCGAGCGCTCGTGATCATATCCCAGAAGATGCAGCATCGAATGAATTGTAAGGAATGCAACCTCTCTTAAAAAGCCGTGACCAAGCTCGTCCGCCTGCTCTCTCGCTCGTTCAAGGGAAATTACTATATCTCCGAGCACTGCTCCCGATATGCACTCTGCTACGGTAAAATTACCATCCTCATAGAGCGGAAACGAAAGCACGTCGGTAGGCTTGTCCTTACTGCGATAACGGGAATTAAGTTCCCTTATATATTCGTTATCGCAAAGAGTAACCGAAACCTCCGCATCAAAAGGAAATTTCTCATGCAAAAGTGTTTCAAGTATTGCGCGACGGATTACAGTTTTGAAATAATAATCAGTTTCAATCTGCTTCGACGTTTTTGAAAAATTTATCTTGAGCAATCTTTTCAATTCCTTTCACCTGCGCCCTCTTTGTGATTTTTCTTTTCATCCCTTTTGCGTGCGCTCTCGCGCTCGTATCTGTCGTATGCGGAAATAATCTTCCTTACGAGATTATGCCTTACCACGTCTCTCTCGGAAAACTCATATATTCCTATCCCTTCTATACCCGTAAGCACTCGCGCGGCTATCGAAAGTCCGCTCTTAACTCCGCCCGGCAGGTCTGTCTGCGAGAGGTCTCCCGTAACTACCGCCTTGGAATTTGCGCCGAGTCTGGTAAGAAACATCTTCATCTGCTCAGGAGTGGTATTCTGAGCCTCGTCGAGAATAATGAATGAGTCGTCGAGTGTTCGTCCTCTCATGTAAGCAAGAGGCGCTATCTCAATCGTACAAGTCGGAGGCCAAGCGGTCTTAGGAAGACAAGAAATCTACTC
>JAZRLJ010000131.1:0-7846 GCA_045646755.1 Eubacteriales bacterium
GGTGAAGCATGGACAGTTATAAGGATAGCATTTTCGAGCCTCTGGAATATTATAGAGATCACGCTAAAGCAGCACACAAACAAAACATAAAAGAACACTTTGACCTCTTAGTTAACAAAAGTGGCGTAGATATACAAAAAAACAAAGATACGGTTTCAAAATACTACGCTGTGAAAAAAGAGATAACAACTCTTAATAAAAAACTAAAAACGCGCAAGCTGATAAGAGTATTTTCAATAGTTATATCGGTTGTGATATTTCTGCTATCAGTCGTTATTCCATCAGAAAACAACAACGTCTCTGCCCGAATTCTTTTTCCTATTTTAGCATTTTTTCTCGGAGCATGCATTGTGTTTTTTGCATTTAGGCTTACTAAAAAAAGCATAAATTCACTAGAGAAAAAGATAGACAAAAAAGAGAAAGAGGCATACCTTTTGAGACGCGAGGCGGAAGCGCAAATGGCTCCTTTATGCGAGTTTTTTTCCGACGACGACACTCTGCGACTTATAGAAAAAACTCTACCTCAAGTAAAATTTGACAGTCAGTTTTTGTTTGAGAATCTAGAGGATTTAAGAAACAATTACGGCTTCAATAATCTCGCTGGTGAAAAATCATCCGCTCTTGATACACTCTCGGGAAAGCTCTATAAGAACCCATTTTTATTTGAGCGATGCAAGAACGAGGGAATGTCCTCGCAGACCTATACGGGAACGCTTGTAATAAGGTGGACAGAATACGGACGCGACAGCAAAGGAAGAACCGTAAGACAAACACGATATCAGACACTTGTGGCATCGGTTGTAAAACCGAAACCTATATACAACGTAACTACCCTACTCTCTTACGGATCTCAGGCAGCACCTGACCTTACTTTCGCAAGAGAAAACAAGCACTTTGAGGACCTTACGGAAAAAGAGGTTGAACGTACGGTGAAAAAGGGTGAAAAAAAGCTGAAGAAAAAAGCCGACAAGGCTCTCTCTAAAGGCAATAATTTTACCGAAATGTCAAACACAAAGTTCGACGTGCTTTTTGATGCCACGAACAGAGATAACGAGCAACAATTCCGCCTTCTCTTCACCCCTCTTGCTCAGAGAGAAATGCTTGACCTGATAAGATCAGAGGAAGGCTATGGAGACGATTTTGATTTCTTTAAGAGGTGTAAAATCAACGTAATTCGCTCAGAGCATTCGCAATCCTGGAATATGAGCACGTCAGCATCTCGCTACTATTCGTTTGACTTTGAGGAAATCAAGAAAAGCTTTGAAGAGATAAACACAGAGTATTTCAAATCCGTTTATTTTGACTTTGCACCGCTTATTGCAATTCCATCTTATCAAGAGCCACCCAGAAGAACGTTTGAGGATATTTCTCATAGAGAAACAAGCTATACAGAATATAATTATGAGTCTATCGCAAACAAAATGGGAACTGTGAATTTTGCTCATCCAAGAACCGCGACAGACGCTATATTAAAAAGCGAATTTATAAGCCGAATTGATGGGTTTGATACGGTTGCAATAACGGCGCACTCCTACTCTGCAAACAACAGAATTGACCACGTCCCCACACTTGGCGGTGACGGAAAAATGCATCTTGTTCCCGTTCCTTGGATAGAATATCTCCCTCTGCAAAAAACCTCTCTGATTACTATTAAAGGTATTGGACTTACCGAAGACGAGTACATTGAAAAAATCAAATCGAACAGAGAACTAAAAGCGCCTAAAAACGCTGTTTGTTACAAAGGACTTTTTGGCTTCTTCGGAACAACTACAAAATCAACAGATGAATTTATAAAGAACATTACAAAATAAAGGAGAAAAAACAATGGCAAACGAGCTTGACGAACTCAATCCAGAAATCAGAGAAGAAGGACTGCAAACTAACGTTATTGCAAAGCAACTTCCCGTTACAGTAGGTGTAGGCTCACTTATTTTCGAAATAATGCTCTGGGTTCTCGCAATAATCCCCGGTATAATTTTTACCTTTATGAAGATTAAAGCAAAGAACCACTTCCAGCAGCTTCAGCAGAAAATACAGAAGAACGCATCTACAATTGACAATTATCTCGAGCAGAGAGTCGTGGTTCTTCAGAATGCAGCAAAGCTTCTGGATAAGGCAATCGACCTTGATAAGAGCACATTCGAAGCTATCGCAAAATACCGTAGCGGCATGGCTAACACCGACGATCTGAGAAATGACGTGGCAGGAAAAATTGACGCTGCCTCAAGAAGCATCAATCTTGCATTTGAAAACTATCCTGACCTCAAGGCGCATAATGAAATTGAGGACGCCATGAAGCAGAATATGTACCTGCAGAGAGAAATTACCGCAGCACGTGAGCTTTACAACGATACTGTAAACACATGGAACAGAGACCTCTACTGCTGGCCTACAAAGCAGATTGTTGCTGCGCGCTCCGGATATACCACAAGAATTCCATTTATCGCATCACAGGAAATAAAGGCAAGAGCAAACGACGTGTTCTTTTAATTTAATAAAAATAAGATGCAAAAATAATATTCGCGTCTTATTTTTATCATATTTTGTAAAAATCTATTTACAAAAGCAGTATATTGTGGTAAAATGGTAAAAATCTTTCGTGTGAGGACATTAAGATGCGGCGTATCTGTTTAATAACATTTTTACTGCTTATAATCGCAACGCTTTACAGCTGCGGTCACGAGCATAGCTACTCCGACTGGAAGGTCGAAACCGAAGCGACCTGCACTGCTGAAGGTAAGAAAATACGCACATGTGAGTGTGGCGAAACAGAAAGCGAAACCATAGAAAAGAAAGCGCATCAGATTGTAGCCGTCTCCCCTATTGCTCCAACCTGTACCGGCGCGGGACAAACGGCGGGTGCATACTGTTCTGTATGCGGCATTTTCACCACAGAGCCTCAAACATTGCCGCCCACTCATAACTATATTCCCTCTGTAATATCAGTCCCTACGTGCACTGCAAAGGGTGTCACCAAGTATGACTGCTCCGTTTGCGAAGCGTCTTACACCGAAGAATACGAGCCTCTCGGACATGATATTATAAACGAAACCTGTACTACACCGAAAATCTGTACCGTTTGCGATTCTACCTTCGGTCTGCCACTAGGACATACCAAAAAGCTTGGACTTTGTGAGCGATGCAAAGAAATTGTACAACCAAAAATCAACATTCCATCTTCTTTGCCCCTTTCGGTATCCGTAACAACCGAGGCCAATAAAACCGAAATGAGCATTACCGAGCTTAGCTATACCTTTACAGGAAACAATATAGTATTTACCTATTCAGGTATAAAAACCAAGGATGAAGGCTTAAATACAAACGGAAGATATTTCTGCGGTTTTTCATACAGACTATATGATGACAAGGGCATTCTCGCGGCTTCCGGAAACTCGACTGTTTTTGACCTTTCCGTTGGTGAATCATTCAAAGACGAACAGTTTTTTATACTCTCGCTCTCTGATATTGCAGATTATTATACTCTAATCATAGAGGACTACGTAGTCGACAACAATTAAAAAGGCAAGTAACTATGAACGAAAAAATAAGTGACAATTTATTCTATAAAATAATTGAATACAAGGATATATATACGACCGTATATCTTATAAAAACAGAGAACGGCTGTATGCTCTTTGACTGCGCTAGCTTTGACTACGATATAGACAATACGGTAAAGCCTTTTTTAGACAGTCTCGGCGTAAGCACCTCAGCCCTTAAATACGTATTTATTTCCCATGACCATAAAGACCACGCAGGCGGACTCGAGCGTTTTCTTCAGCTCTACCCCGACGTTACGGTCATTACAAGAAGCACCGAGCTTAAGGCGTCCTTCCCAAACTATAGCTTTATTATACCTACGGAAAATGAGGTTTTCCTTGACGCATTAAAGGTTGTTTTCATTACAGGACACAGCCCCTGCTCCCAAGCAATATACGATATGCGTGATAACTCCATGATTACAGGTGACTCTCTACAGCTTTACGGAATTTTCGGCTCAGGAAATTGGGCTTGTAATATTAAGCTTCCCGCAGAACATTTTGAAGCCCTCAAGAAGCTTGAGAAAATGGATATATCCGCAATTTACACCGCCCACGATTATCATCCTCTCGGTCAATTTTATATCGGTGAAGAAATGATTAAGGAAGCAATTGATGCTTGCAGAGCCCCTCTCTACAATATTATGAAAATGATAACCGAAAACCCTTCCCTTTCGGACGAAGAAATTACGCAGCTCTACAACAAAGACAGGCAGCTCCCAACAGTCGGCCCGGCTGTAATTAAAGGCCTTCGCGCTTATTTGAATTAACATAAAACCAGACGCACAGTTTTTATTGCTATGCGTCTGGTTTTATATTTAGCGAGATTTTTCTACAAATTCTATTTACAAAACAATTATTTTGTTAAAATAATGTTGCCAAACAAATTTTAATATGCTACATTTTGCAAGAGAATGTGTTTTTATTTTCGGTAAAAACGCATCCTCCCTTTCTGCATTCCTTGTAATGTAGCATAGAATTTGTTTGGCGACAATTGGAGTCTTGCGTTTTTCGGTGCGCTGGCTTCGGTTGGCGCACTTTTGATTTCATTAAAACAGGAGAAAATTTATGAAAAAAAGTTTATGTATTATGTTTTTGCTACTTGCGATTGTTTTTTCACTTGTAGCTTGCGTCAATAAAAAACCGAGGATTCATCTCGCAACAATTTAGATACATCTGTTAACGAGTACTTTCAGGTAAATAAGAGTTTTGTAGATAAAAATATGACTGAGCCCACTTGAAATGAAATGCGTAGCGTTTCTTGAAATGCCTACGGCATTGAATGAAATTCGCCCTCTTTTTTCTATTGATAAATATGCGCCACGACGGATTTCCGCGTGGCGCATTTCAAGTTCACAAAGTGAGCATTTCAATCACCGAAGGTAAATTTCAATCGTCCGACTCGTCGGGCGAATTTCATTGCAAATAATCTGCGATTATTTACATAAAAACCATCTTTATCATAACCATCTCTATCATAGCCATCAGATTCGAATTCATTCTCCGCATTTGTCGCATTTGCCGTTGCTATCCACATCGGTATGCTCACAGATAGTATCTGACGAAGGCGTATTACCTTCACTGCCGCCGCAAGCGGTAAGTGCAAAGCACAGGCAAATTGCCAATGCAAGCATAAGAAGTGTACTAAGCAGTTTTTTCATTTATAGTTACGAAAGTAACTATAATAAAAATCCCCCCGTCAAACGGGGGGATTTTTATTTTTATCAGGTTATTTTAAAAGGAACATATCGTAGCCGACGATTTGCGGAAGGGTTATATAGGTATATCCATTCTTAATTTCGGATTGAATTTGTTCTTTGCTTGGAAGCTTTGCTACCGATTTGTATTCGCCCTTCACAGCTATCGTTTTTCCGGGAAGAAGTTCAGTATGCTCTTCAACTACGCCTCTGTTGCCTCTTATCTCTGGGTGAGTTACCTTTACGTGAAGGAGGCTGTAATCCTCGCCTTTTGTAACGGTGATACGGGAAAACGAGGGCATATCAGTGGTTTTTATAAGGTTATCCGGCATAAATTTTTCAAGAAGGATGCGGATTATCTCCTTATAAACTCTCGGCTGTAAGGAATGGAAATCCGTGAATATCGGAAACGAAATATGAGCAACATTTTCCGCTTTATTTATTAGCACCGCACTATTGCCGTTCTTTGCCTTAGGCGGAACGTATCTGTAATTATGCAGATTATGATAGCCGTGGTTTGGAACGTATCCGTCTATGGTATCTGCAAGAGAGGTGTTCCCTGCCTTTGCCTTCATACGTATACCCGACCTATAGTAGGAATAATCCATATCGGCAAGTCCGTCTACCATCACATTCAAATGGAAATACGACGTATCGGTCGTGTCCTTACCGAGATATTCAAAATCCCATTCGGGAAGCGCAAAGCCGCTTTCATCATCCGTAAGTGCGGCAAATCCCGCGGAAATAACCTTACCGCCTGCTTTAAGATATGCCGAAAGATTATCCTTAAGCTTTTGTGTCATATTAATATCATCGGGAAGGATAACTACCTTGTATTTTGAAATATCAGCGTCGAGATCAAGAATATCGTAACTGTACTTAAGCTCGGAGAGCAGTCTTGCCGCTCCGTGATATTTATCGTTGCGGAGGTAAGCATCATCTGTTATGATTGCTATTTCGGATATAAATTTCGTATTATCCGTCCATTTCTCGTATTCCTTCACCCTTGCGTATATTTCACCGAGGTCGCGGTAAATATCGGGCTCGGCAAGTCTTGCGGGATGAAGATGGTCGCCGAGCATAGGAATGGCGCCGTTCATAATAGCATCGTAGAAATCGTTTTCAACAGATGCCTTTCCCTTATATCCTCCAAAATCACCCCAAGCCTGCTGGAACCTTCCGTTCATATATACGTAGGTATCGCGCATTGAACGCGCGTATGCCACGTGAGCATTAAAATAATCATAGCTCCAAAGACTCTCCACCTCATGATGCGAGGCAAGACCTATTCCATGCGGCTGGCACACATTGTTGAAGAAAAGTCTTTTATCCTCAGGAACTATCTTGCGAACGTCCTCGCACATTTTCTTTCTCTTTTCAAAGGAAAATGCCGTTACAGCCTTTACATCCTCAGTATCAATTCCAAGGCTGATCATATCGCGCATACATCTTGAACAATAGCAGGGACGAAGCTTCATACAGTCAAGAAACAGACCGTCAACTCCGAGCTCGAGAACCTCTTTTACCTCAGCAAGGAGATGATCTCTGTACGGAGTGTTGTAGCAAACGTTACGAAAAAAGCTAGGACCGCCATCTGAAAAATTATATATTTTTCCGTCACGCGTCATTTGGAGCCATTCGGGATGAATAATAGCCATCTCGTGGTGAAGACCTGCGTTGATATATCCCGTAACGCCGATTCCTCTCTTATGGCATTCTCTTACAACCTCTCCGAGCATATTGATTTTAAGGCCGGGATACTGAGTTCCCACCCTGGTGGGATAATAAGAAAATCCGATATTGCATCTTGCGAAGAAATTAATATATCCAACGTTTGCGTCCGCCATCTGCTGAGCAAATTTTTCGGCATCAAAATTCTCACATATATTATCAATGTCGGGCATTGTATGAAAATCAAAATGCACTGCTCTTTTTATCTCTTTAAGCATTGTACTCTTCCTTTACTGTTGATAATTTCAATAAAATATTACTCATTTATGCGATTTGCGCACACGCAAGATCAAGAACACGCGCCGAGTTATCGTGACCGGTAGCCACATTATACAACAAAACCCATCAAAAGTCAATCATCTTTTTATCAAGTTTTATTTAAGTCAGTCTGTAATGATTGATAGTTCCTTCCCTCAAATTCTTTGCTCGGCAGTTATCCAAGTACTTATCGCCCTCCTCTTCTAACGTTAGAAAATCATCTCTAATCATCTTTAATTTCTTCATTATTTTCACCTTAAAAAAAGTTGGACACATTACATAGGAAAAACCTAAAATGATGTGTCCAACTCAATTTTTTAGTTAAAAGATGTTATTAAGATGTTTTCTGCTTGTTTCAGACTTCTTTCAAACTTGTATAAAAGTTGTAAAAAGCCCGATAAACAAGGGAAAATAGACTTAATTATTTGCGGTCAAAGTGTTTTTTGAGCGAGGAGGTTTTTTGGGAGAATCGTCGTTATTACGACCGAAGCAATAGTTACCTATTGCGAGCTTGTCGGAAAACGGCGGTTATCACAAAAATATACCGTTCAAAAATTACTTGGATGCTTCTTCGATTGCTACCGCTACAGCAACGGTCATACCAACCATGGGGTTGTTACC
>JAZRLJ010000132.1:0-17631 GCA_045646755.1 Eubacteriales bacterium
GTTCGAGCCCCTGTACTCCGCACAAAAACAAAAGAGGACTTCCTTTGTGGTGTCCTTTTTTGTTTTGGAACCCACATTACGAGGCTACAGAGCTCTGCTTTGCTCGCCCCCAGAGTTTACGCTGAAAAAGAGCGTTGCAACTGCAACGCTCTTTTTCTTTATTAACACAAATTATACAGTCTGACTTCCACGGACGTATACAGACTTAACGTTTACGTTCTTGTCAAAGATAAGAAGGTCTGCGTCCTTGCCTACCTCGATTGAGCCCTTCTTGTCAGCAGCTCCGAGATAAGTTGCAGGAGTAAGGCTCGCCATCTTAACTGCGGTGTAAAGCGGAACCTCTGCAATATTTACCATAGTTCTGATAAGTCTGTCGGTTGTCGCAATACTTCCTGCAAAGCACTCTCTGGAGGGTACTTTTGCAACTCCGTCCTCAACTACGATAGGCTTACCCATCTGGCTGTAGTACTGCTTACCGTCGTTTTCGTCAACACCCGAGGCGGATATACCGTCGGTGATAAGCATAATTCTATCAGGTCCTTTAACCTTATAGATAAGCTGGAGAAGAGGCTTAGGGAGGTGGCATCCGTCTGCGATTACCTCGACGAAAATATCGTCGTAGAGATATCCTGCTTCAAGAGTGCCCGCATATCTGTATGCGTTCTTTCTTCTTACGGTAGAGGTGAGTGAGTAGAAATGAGTAATGGAGTTTGTTCCCTCTGCTCTTACAGCCATAACGTCATCAAAGAAAGCGTCACTGTGACCTACTGCGGTAAGAACGCCTCTCTTGGTACATTCCTTTACAAACTCTACCGAGCCGGGAAGCTCGGGAGCGAGCGCCCATCTTCTGATATTCGGGAATCTGTCAAGAAGCTCTGTATATTCCTCCTTATCAGGTTCTCTTATAAATCCTGCAGGCATAGCGCCGCAAGCGTTTGGGTTAAGATAGGGACCCTCAAGGTGAAGTCCGAGGAAATCAGGACGAACCTTTTCGGTCTTTTCATACTCGTTGATGCCCGAAAGAGATTTTATAATAACCTCCTTGGGAGCAGCCGAGATCGAAGGATTCATAGCGGTAGTTCCGTGGCGCATATGCATCTTGCAGGTCTTATCAATCTGCTCTCTCTCTCCCGACATAAAGTATCCGCCGTCACCTCCGTGAACGTGAACGTCTATAAATCCGGGGGAGAGGTAAAGGCCTCCTACGTCTACAATCTCGTCGTCCGCCTTTTTCTCATAGTCCTTCTCGTAAACTGCAACGATTTTTTCACCGTCAACTCTGACTGCACCATTCTCGATAATGCCGTCAGGCAGAATAACTTTTGCATTTATAAATAACGTACTCATTATTAAAACCCTCTTTTTGTAATGTTTAATTGTCATTTACGCGGTAAAAAGCTCTTTTCCGCGAACAAAAACCGTTTTCACCTTTACGTTCTCATCAAAAATAACAAGGTCTGCATCCTTGCCAATTTCGATAGAGCCCTTCCTGTCAAACACACCAAGATGTCTTGCCGGATTTGCCGTAGCCATTCTTACTGCGTGGACAAGAGGCACCTCTCCGAGAGTATACATAGTTCTCACAACTCTATCCATTGTGGCAATACTGCCGGCGAAAGCATCTCTTGAAGGAAGCTTTGCCACTCCGTCCTCAACAATTATAGGGTCACCGAGCCAGGTGTAATAAGGTTTATCGTTATTTTCAACGCCGCCTGCTGAGGTAGCGTCGGTTATAAGCATAATTTTATCAGGGCCCTTTATCTTGTAGATAAGCTTCAGAAGCGCCATGGGAAGATGGCAGCCGTCTGCTATCACCTCAACCCACATTTCGTCGTGAAGATATGCTGCCTCAAGAGTGCCCGCATATCTGTACGCGTTCTTTCTTCTTACGGTAGAGGTGAGAGAGTAGAGGTGTGTGACACATCTTATTCCCTTGTCGTATACAGCCATTACGTCGTCATAATAAGCATCACTATGACCTATAGAGCCGATAATCCCTCTTTTAATAAGTTCGTCCGAGAGAGTGTCTGCGCCCTCAATCTCGGGTGCAAATGCCATACGTATTATCTCGGGAAATCTGTCAAAAAGCGGGATATACTCCTCGGGGTCGGGATTTCGCACGTATCCGGGAGGCATTGCTCCGCAGCAAACGGGTGAAAGATACGGTCCTTCAAGGTCAACGCCAAGATAGTCTGGGCGTACATTATCCTTTGCCACGTATTCTCTTATGCCCTCTATAGCCCGTACCAAAATATCATTCGGCACTGTAGCGATACAGTATGTCATAGCGGTTGTTCCGTGAGAAAGGTGCATTTTACACGCAGCATCTATTTCCTCCTCATTTGCAGAAGAGAAATATCCTCCGTCACCACCATGCACGTGGACATCTATAAATCCGGGTGAGAGGTAGAGGCCGCCAAGGTCAACTACCTCGTCTCCGTCTTTTTCATCATAAGAGCTCTCGTATATATCGGTGATTTTTTCACCCGAAATTCTGATAGCTCCGTTTTCGATAATCCTGTCAAAAAGGATTACTTTGGCGTTTACAAAAAGCATAGCAATTTCAGATAAGAGAAGCGCCTGCCTCGTCGGTATAAAGAACTGCACCGCCCTTGTGATTACGTACTATAGATGCGGGAACCATCTCGTCTACAGGACCGAGAACGGTATCGTGGATAGCCTTTGCCTTGAGAGCAGTAGGAACTATAAGCATCATCTTAGGAGCGCTCATCATAATCGGAACGGTAAGGGTATAAGCGTGAGTGGGAACGAGGTCGATAGATGCGAAGCATCCGTCGTTTACCTGCTGATTGCGGCAAACCTCGTCAAGCTTTGCAATCTTTACGGTTTCGGGGTCATCAAACTTTGCAACACCGGGGTCGTTAAATGCGATATGTCCGTTCTCGCCTATTCCCATAAATATAATGTCTACGGGGTACTTGATGAGAAGGTCGGTGTAGCGCTTGCACTCAGCCGCGGGATCGGGATTCTGACCGTTCAAGCAGTATACTGCCTTGAAGGGAACGAGGTCGAATATAGCACGACGGAGGAAGTTCGCAAAGCCCTGAGGAGCATCCTCGGTAAGACCTATGTACTCGTCCATGTGGAACGCATTTATACGCGTCCAGTCGATATCCTCCTTGATAAGCGCTGCAAGAAAATCGTTCTGAGAAGGAGCAGCTGCAAATATGATGTTAACCTCTTCCTTCTGTGCGAGAGCCTCGTTTATCCATTCTTTAGCCTCTGCCGCAGCAACGACACCCATATTAGCGCGGGTATCGAAGACTCTTACGGTGAGCTCATCCTTTTTCAATGTTCTGATTTCTGACATTTTCAAAATCTCCTTAAAATATTTATATTATTTATATTATTTTAACATAACAAAAGTTATATGTCAATAGGCAATGCTTGATAGCCTATCAATAATTTCTTCCGAAAGCGAAAGTTCAAGGGCATCAAGAGCCTCTCCGAACTGCTCCCGCGTGCTTGAGGCGACTATCGGAATTATGCTCGGCTTCTTTGCTATGAGATAAGCATACACTAGCTTAACGGGGCTGACTCCGAGTTCTAGCGCAGCCTCGTCGAGCGCCTTTATCTTTTTCTCGTTTTCGACACTTGCGTAGCACTCGGCAAGCGTCTTATTTCTGTTGGCATAGTACCCCTTCGCAAGAGGAGAGTATGCTATCGGAGTTATTCCAAGCTCGTCAGCAAGAGAAATCGCAGCAGAGTCAAGAGGCGCTTGTCTGCCATAGTCTACGTCTAATCTCGGCGTAAGGTAAGTACCCTTGTTCTGAACGCAGGAAAACCTTACAAATCCCTCTCTCTTTGCAATCTCGTCAGCCTCTCTGAGTCTTTCGGCGGTAAAGTTGCTCGCGCCAACCGCCCTTACCTTTCCCTCTCTTACGAGCTCCGTAAGAGCCGAGAGGGACTGCTCAAAGGGTGTTTTCTTATCGTCCATATGCAGATAATAAAGGTCTATATAGTCTGTGCCGAGCCTTTTAAGACTCTTCTCGCATTCCTCCTTTATCTGCCTTTTGCTCGTGCCTATCTCGATTCCGGGGTATGCAAAGCCGACCTTGGTAGCAAGAACTATTTTATCTCGGTTTTTCTTTTCCTTCATCCACGCGCCGATAAGTCTTTCACTTGCGCCGTCCTCGAATTTATCAAAGTCCTTGCCGTAAAGGTCAAGACCTTCTGCTTCGCGCCTTGTATAAACGTTTGCGGTATCTATGAAATTTCCGTTTGCCTCCGTATACTGATTAAGCCTTCCTATAGATTCTTCTTTTGGCTCCTTCCACCCGAAATACATAGTACCGAGGGCAATTTCGCTTACGGAAATACCGCTATTTCCGAGAATTCTTCTTTTTATCATATTACACCCTCTTTAAAAGAGCTGCCGAGCTATCCGCAAGAATTTTTTCTCCTGCAAAAAGTGTAAAGCCCTCGGGTATTTCAACCTCTTTATTTTCGCCGCTGATATTAAGAACGAGAATATACTCGCAGCCAAGACTATCGGTAACTCTTGCACTGAAAACGTTGTCTTTTTCCTCAGATGAAAGACTCTCTGCAAGACGGCTCGTTTCCTCTGCCGTACCTACGTTTGCCGCGAACACGCATCTGTATATCTCGTCACCCGGATTAAACCATTTCGGCTCGTCACAGTACGCTCCTACAACGTCGTTTGCGTAAAGTGTACCGTAGTCCTCTCTGGTGGAATCCTGTATGTCCTTAATAACGAGGTCAATCTGTCTGAACTTAGGACTGCGGAGAGTTAGAGGCTCGACAGAGGCTATACCCATCTTATTCTCTACGCTTACCCATTTTCCAACGGAAATATCCTTTTCTTCCGCTAACCTGCCTCCCTTGAGGGTGAACTCACCCGTCGCGGTGATAAAGCTTCTTTCATTACGGTTATATACGTCGTTGGGAACTCTATACATAATACTCGAATAGCATCTCTCGTAAATTCTGTCGGGAGAAACAGCTCTCTGTACCGATAGAACCGTCACGCCGTCGGGGAGCTGAGCGTAGGCTATCGTCTTTCTAGCTGGAACGTCACGTCTATATCCCTCGCAGTAAAATCTCTTACTCTCGGAAATGCTGACTCCGTAGGTAAGAAATCCTCCGTCAAAGAGATGCTCGGTATGTGAAAGAACTGTGTCCTCGTTCATAGCTCCGTAGGAGCAAGCTCTACCGGTCATATTCTGCTGCCATTCAGCCATATCGCTCTCGCCGTAAGGAATGAGCATTGCCGTAGGACGCTGACCCGCTATCCAGGTAAACGAGCCTCTTGCTTTTTTGTTAGTTTTAAGAATAGAGCCGTGATATGAGTCGTACCAGTTGGTGAGAAGTTTCTGCTTTTTCTTTCCGCCAAGCTCGTATCTTCTGCGCCAGTATCCCACCATAGTGAGTGTTGCGGCTCTGTCGGATTCAAGACGGGCATAATAGTAAGGGGTATCTCTCTTCATAAAAGAAAGTCTGTCGGAGAGGAATGAGCCGTCACCGTTGTTTTCTACCTCGGTGTCAATCTGCGAGAGCCAGCCCTCGACAAGCGAGTCGCAGTCTATTCCGTATTTCTCACTCATAAGCGCCCACATAGGAAGCGCATAATCCTGACAGTAGCAGTATCTTACTCTTGAATCGCCGCCTATTCTCCAGAGTCTGCCGTCCTCAAAGGTACAGCTTCTTATGAGCTCCCACGCATCAAGCACGTGATGGTCAAACGCTTCGGGAAGCGGGAATCCAAGGTCGCGGCACCAAAAGTAAAGCATAGCAAGGTTAGAAAGACATATAACCATATATCCAACGTTCATATAGAGATGGTGGTTACACGCAAGGGTGTCAAACATATTTGCTCCGACAAAGGCGTCCTTAACCTTTATCCCGTCGTATACGACCTCACTAAACTCGTCGGACTCGGTGGAAATTCCGTTTATGATAAATCTGGTAGCCTTCTCCTTATATGCCGCAGCATTCGGAGCGTCGGGATAGAGGCAGGCGGTCTGATAAAGAAGCGCGCCGTTCCAAATATTTGATTCGGGGTGATTGTTTTCAACAAGTCCTGCGGTGATTTTGTATTCGTTTAAAAGCCAGTCTGCCTCGGATATGAATACCCTTCTCATTGCTGCTTTATCTTCTTCGGTAAGGTGCTCGGACACCGCATTTACCGCGTGCATCATTCTTGCTGTACCGAGAGTGCTTATCCAGTTATGTCCCCACTTATCTCCGTTAGTGGTGTGATAGCTTCCCGAAAGGTGACTCTCAAAGGTAAAACGCATAAGAGCAAGTCCCTGACTGAGCACCTTTTCTCTCGTAAGTCCCGTACCCGTCCAGTCAATAGACGGCTCGGTAGCCGCTACGAGAAATGCCGCGCAGCCCTTCTGGTTTGTCTGCATTCCCCAGGAGTTTCCGCCTGCGTTAGAGCCTACGCCGTAACACATAAGGTCAGGTCTGTCCTTCATTGTATAAAGCAAATCCTGAGAGTAAACTATCCAATTCTTAATGTGCTTGAAAAACAATTCTGATTTATACATTTAAATATCCTCATTTCTTGAATTCTATAATTTCGAGCCCTACCGAGTCAATAACTCGCTCTACAGTTTCGCCCTTATAAATTACTGTCGCAAAATTCTTCTGATTGAAATCCGAATTTAAAATATAAAGCTTAGCTTTTTCCTCATCCTCAAACATTGCAAATCTTAATTTATCGCTTCCGATAACCTTAAGGTCAGCCGTTCTGTGAGATGCGGCAAGAATAGCCTTTGTCATTATCTTGTAGAGAGGGAAGATGGCGGGAGCGCCGGGGTATTCCGAGCTTGCCATAAAGATGACGTTACCCTTTCCTACCTTCTTCTCGGTGATAAGTGGAATAAGGTTGCAGTTATCTCCCGTGGGATCGCCTGTAGAGGTATGCTTTCTGCCGAAGCTATCCGAAATATAGCAAACGACGGTGGCATCCGTAGGCTCGAACCTCACGTAATCGGTATAGCCTGCCGACCAGGTAGGATCGCACATAAGCGATTTCGTTCCGGGATACATAAGTCCGTCTACGGTGCTGTACTTTATAAATTTAAAGCCATCGTTGGTACGGACTATCTCATCGGAAAGCTTGACTCCGAGGAAGGACTCCCAGTCAAAATCTGCGAAATTGCCCTTCTCCGCTCTGTCTACACTTTCACGCATATGAGCGGCGGTAATGAAGAGGTTTCCTCCCCCCTCAACATACTTTTTGAAGGTATCGGCAATCTCGGGCGTCATAGTGTTCCAGCCGCAGAAGATAACCCACTCGTACTGACGGAGAACGTCAAGAGGTGCGGTCGCGGGAATTACGTCGTACTGACCGTATGCGGGAGAAGCGCTATACTCATAGTCGCCGAAATTTCTCTCCTCGTGCCATTCGCAGCTTCTGTATACCTCGTCAAGCACCTTGTATGAATACTCGGGAGCGGAAAATCCCCACTTTTCGTCAAAGTACTGTCCCCAGAGAGAAGAGCTGTTACCCCAGCCAAAGCCGTCAAGGTTACCCTGAACGAATGCAATCTTGGTTATAGGACCGTTCTCGCCGGGACGGATATCCGCGTTGCAGAACTTAGCAAAATCCTCGGTTTCCTTAAGGTAGGAATTGGGAAGAGGTTCACCCTCGGGAATTACCGCGTCAACGTGCGATGTTATCTTTCTGAAGCCCGATTCAAGACAAACGGTATCAAATCCTGCAAGATAGAGTGAATAGTATTCCGCGGTAAATCTCTTTGCCTTGAGGTTATCAAACTGGTGAAATCCTCCGTACCACTCGTGAGCAAGCCAAGCGCCGAGGGTTTCTCTCTTATACGCTCTCTTTGCGCCTCTTGCAAAGTTCATAATCTGCTCCATGTTTCTCGGAGCAACCTCAACGATAATATCGTCAATTCCCGCCTCGTAGTCGTAGGGGGTGAGGGTTACCGCCTGAACGGCACTTACGTTCTTAGCTCCGTTATCTCTCATCTTCTTTATGAGCTTGCCTATCTGAAGCTTATAGTTTTCAACTGCCTCTTCGCAGGTCTTTATTCCCTGAACGGGGTTGATACAGGGCTCGCGTCTGAGATAACCCTTTGCTCTCGTTGCGTAAAAGCCTCCGAACTCTCCTATCTCATCACCAAGGAAATACTCGCCTGCAATCTCACCGATTTTCTCTGTCTCCTCCTTAGTAAGAACGAGAGGAATATCCTTATATCTGTTATAGTTGTTGGTTATGCAGAAATAAACCTCGTTTTCCTTAAAGAACTTCGCCCAGCTATAAAGCTGCTCGGAGGTAGGTCTCTCCCAGTCAACTCTTATAGAAAGAAAGCGGAAAAGATTTCCGTCCTCAACCTTTCCGAACTTATACTTTTTAAGAACGTCAAGAATTGTTTCGGGAATGAACTCGTAGTCGCCGATGTTTACTCCCGTAAGCATATGTAATGGCTTCTTCATATTGATTTCCTCCAAAAAAATTTACTTATAAGTCTATTTTAGCAGAGTTGTTTAGGAAATAAAATAACCATACCGACGAAAAATATTACCAAAACGCTTTACAAATAATATATCTTATGATATACTTACGCTATGGAAAAAAATTTAACTGTAACAGAATACATAAGCTCTGATTTTTACTTTTTGTATCTCTCAAAGCTTTCGGACGAAGGAATAACCTCAAACGCCTGGCACGAGCATTCGTTTTACGAAATTATGTACTTCTCTGAAGGAGGAAGTGAATTCGTAATAGAAAACAGGCGATATGAGGTAAAAGAGGGGGACGTCCTTCTTATAAAGCCGGGAAGCCACCATTTTCAGCGCAGAATTTTTGATTCGGAAAACTCGCTTTTTTGCCTCGGATTTCACATTGACTCTATAGAATCGGGAGAAATGGCAAAGGAGCTTTTTGACCGCGGAAGTCACTTTTCGATAGGCGAGGGCTCTGCCCTTTCTCATCTACTGCTTGCGACAAAGAAAAAGCTATGCCAGAGCAAGGAGAATTCCGAGCTTTTCGCAAAGGCGGTATGCGATGCCGCAATATCCATTCTCTTTGATACGGACATGAAAAGAGAGAGAAGCAAAGAGATAAAAAACGAAAGCGTAAACAAGGTCATAAAATACATAAACGAAAACCTTAAGGAGATACAAAGCACAGAAGATATCACGCGCGAACTCTTCTTCTCCGAGTCATATCTCCGGTCCATCTTCAAGCGAGAAATGGGTATCAGTGTAATGCAATACGTGAGAAACAAAAAGCTGCTCCTTGCAGACAGAATGCTCAGAGGCGGCAAAAAGCCGACTGAGATATATGCCGAGTGTGGATTTTTAAACTACTCGAGCTTTTACAGAGCCTACCTCTCACACTTCGGTGTCTCGCCAAAAACAAGAAAAATGTAAAATAAAAGTTATTAACAACACCCGTGAACGAAGAAAAACCGAGCGAAAAAATCCGCTCGGTTTTATTTATTATCCAACTTAGTCTACAAGAGCGCCGTTCTTAGTAAGAACTCTTCTAAGCTCCTGTACATCTACCTCGCGGGTAGTTACACCGTTTTTCTTTGCAAGAGCGATAGCAGTTCCCGCAGCCTCGCCAATAGTGGTAACGGTAGGCATAATACGGTAAGAAGCCTGCGCGCCGTGGTCGGAGGAAATGCATCTTCCTGCAACGAGCATATTATCCGCTCCCTTGGGAATAAGGCATCTATAAGGAATGGTGTAGTATTCACCGGGGCCAAAGTAGTAGTGGCTCGTTCCGCTTCCCTCGGGGTTGTGAATATCTATATCGTAGTTACAAGCAGCAATTCCGTCCTCAAACTTAACGCAGTCCTTACACTCCTTCTCGGTAAGCACGTATTCACCCTCTATCATACGGCTCTCGCGCACTCCTATCTCGGGCGCGGTCATCATAAGGAAGCTATCCTCAAGTCCGTCTGCGTGCTTTTTCATAAAGTCGTAAATCTCGTATACCTGTCTGCGAGCGATAATTTCAGCCTCGGTAACCTCCATAGGATTTGTGGGGTTCTTCTTTACTACTCTGGTGGTATTAAAGTGAAGAACGTTCTTTATAGGAGTCTTGAAAACAAGCACGTTGTGTCTAGGGTTAGTGATCTCTCCCGTCGCCTGTGCCTTCGCGTATTCCTCGTTGAGCTTTTTGTGGCTCTTAAAGAATTTATCTACGTCAGCGTTTCCTACTCTGAAGCAAAGAGTCATAGGCTGGCAAAGGCTATCAGGCTCTCTTCCGAGCTTGGTGGGACAGCCTGCAAGGAAGGAAAGCTGAGCGTCACCCGTAGCGTCGATAAAGTAATCAGCCTCAACGGTAACCTCTCCCATAACGGTAGCGAATTTTACCGACTCGATTTTCTCTCCCGTCTTGTTTACACCAAAGAGATATGCGTGAAAAAGAAGGTCTACACCCGCCTCAATGGCGGTTTCGTTAAGTATGTACTTGAGGTCTTCCTCGAGGAAAGAGATTTCACCAAGGCTGGTAACTGCGGTAGCCTTATCTCTGTACTCCTTAAGCTTCGTTCTCACCTCGGTGAAAATGCCTCTGGAAAGGTCGTATTTCTTTCCGTCTATTGTGGTAAAGTAAGGCATAAATGGGTTAACAAGGTTGTTTACTGCCGCGCCGCCGAGCGCATTACCCTTCTCAATAAGGATAACGCTTGCGCCCTCTCTTGCAGCACTCACCGCTGCCGCAAAACCTGCAAATCCGCCGCCTACTACGGCAAGGTCATATCTTTTCATAGGAAAGCTCCTTTTGTTTTTTATTTCATTTTATCACTCAAATATGTTTTTTTCTTACACAAACGGAACAAAAGACTTGCACAAAAGATACTTTTATGTTAAAATGAAGAAAAAATGTTTCGGAAAGATAAAAACATGCAAACTCTTCAAACTCTTATAACCCTGCTTGAGAGAGGCAGAAAATTACATATTAGCGTTCTTGACCTGTCGGGAATTTTAGGCTCTCCTCTGACCGCCCTGACCTTCGAGAGCGAGATTCACTCAAAAAACTTCTGCTCTCTTGCCAAAACCACCGACAGAGGCAGACGAGTCTGTATGAGGTGCAAGGCACTGGCAAACAGCAAGGCGGCAGAGGGCGGCTGTGCCTTTGAGGGATACTGCAGCTGGGGACTTTACGAATACGCTTTGCCTGTAAAAATAGGCGATAGCGTTGCGGCAGTAGTCTACGTAGGAAACGCAGTAATAGATGAAAAAAATGCAAGAAAAAGACTTATTCGTACTGCGCGCCTCGGCTCTCTTGAAAGCGAAGCGCTCCTCGCAGAACTTGAAAACGCAGAGAAGATAGAAAACTCTGCCGAGCTAGGTGAAATTGCCGAGATAGTAGCCGATTACCTCAGGCTCGCTGCCGAAAGCTCACCGAAAACGAAAAAGGAAACGCACTGGCTAGCCGCCGCTATGAAAAGATACGCAGACGAGGCATACACCGAAAACCTCACCCTATACGAGCTTGGAGCAACCTATCGAAAGAACGAAAAGTACCTCGGCAGACTCTTCAAGCGTGAAATCGGAGTGAGCTTCTCCGATTACGTGCTCTCAAAAAGGCTCATAAAAGCCGAAAAACTCCTTAAAACCACAAATGAAAAGATTATTGAAATCGCGCTCGAATGCGGATTTAACAGTATCTCTTATTTCAACAGAGCATTCAAAAATAAAAACGGTATCTCTCCAAGCGATTACCGAAAATAACAACAAAAAGCCGTTTGCCCGGGTATCCCGAAAGCAAACGGCTTTGTTTTACTTTATGAAATCATATATCATTTTTCCGAAGATGCTTTCTCCGTTTTCGTCACGCTTTCCGCAGTATCCGCAGTGAGTGCTCTGCATTACGACGTGGTCAAAGCCTTCGTATCGAAAATGACGCATCGTGCTGAGAGTGAGCATAGTCTGCTCAAATCTATTCTCCATATCGTGATCCGAAACGATAAATCTCATACGGGGGTAAGAAGGCTCTGTGCCTATATGATACAAGGGAGCTGACTCGTCGATTATTATTCTTCTGTCGTCTATTCCGCGCTCCATAAGAACGCGAAAATGAGCCGTAGGCTGACCTGCGTCGTGGAAATATCCTGCGATATCCGCATTCGAAAGTCCTACAGAATTAAGATACTTTTTGTCAAAGCAAAGCATCATTGAAATATATCCTCCCGCCGAGCTGCCGCCAACGAAAAGCTCTGCTCCGGGGTAGGTATCGTCAATAAATTTCTTAGTCCACTTTACCGCAAGAGCCGCGTCAAGAATAAAGTCGGGGTATTTCGCATCGGGATACATTCTGTAGTTTGCGCTTACTACCGCAATACCTCTCGCTGTAAGGTAATCGGAAAATCTTTCGCCGCTCGCCTTACTGCCCCTCTCAAGTCCGCCGCCGTGAAAATAGAGAAAAACCTTCTCTGCCTTCGTATCCGGAAGATGCACGTCAAGCGTCTGACGCTCAAACTCCTCGGCGTAGGGTATATCTCTTATAATCTTCATTTTTTCTCCTTTAAACTATCGTCCTGAGTGCTGATATTATATCCTCGCGAGTCAAGGCAAGATTTATCCTCGCTCTCAGCTCTGCCGAGCCTCTGAATGAGTGGAAATATTTAGCAAGCTGACCTCTCGCCTCTCTTACGGCAACCGCCTCCCCTTTATCCTCTATGGCATAGGAAAGCTGAGTTATGGCAGTCGTCTTTATCTCTTCGAGAGTAGGGGGTGTAAAGCTCTCGCCCAACAGCGCCGCTTTTATTTCAGAGAAGATAAACGGGTTACCTATAGCGCCTCTGCCTATCATAATTCCATCAGCCTCAGTGTCACGAAGAACGCGCATTGCATCCTCGGCTGAATTGATATCTCCATTTGCAAACATAGGAATATGCACACTTTTCTTTACATCTGCGACCTTTTTCATATCTGCAACGCCCGAATATAGCTGTTCTCTCGTTCTTCCGTGAACGGTTATTGCGAGCGCTCCGCCTTCCTCTGCGGCAATAGCGCACTCGACTGCGTTTATGCGAGAGGAATCTACACCAAGTCTGATTTTCACAGTTGTAGGAAGAGCGGTCGCACGCGCGACAGCCTTGGTAATATCGTATATAAGAGTCGGGTTTTTCATAAGGGCAGAGCCCTCGCCGTTATTAAAAATCTTACGGACGGGGCAACCCATATTTATGTCTATTGCCACAGGAAGCGCTCCGCCGCCCGAATAGGTAGAAAGTCTGCCTGCCGCCTCAGCCATAACCGAAGGCTCAGAGCCGAAAATCTGAAGAGCCGTCGGCGCTTCGTTTTTGCTTATGCCTGCGAGAGTTAAGGTTTTCTTGTCGTCATAGACGACAGCTTTTGCGCTTATCATTTCGGTGACCGAATATTCAGCGCCCCACTCATAGCAAATCCTACGCATAGCGTAGTCGGAAAACCCTGCCATAGGCGCAAGCGCTATTCCGCAAGGAAGAATTAAATTGCCAAGCTTCATAGCTTAAACTCTTACCTTTGCTTCGCCCTCGGAATATTCTATTCTGTTGCCCTCTGCGTAGAACTGCTCTATGTATTCAAAGTACTCTTCCTTAGAATTAAACATAGGAGTGAACTCTTCCTTGATACGAACACCCTCTTTTGCTCCGTCGGAAAGAAGAAGATAGAGCATATTAAGCTGCCACTCAGCACACTTTACACAAGCAAGATCAGGGTTAGCAATATAGTAGTCCTGACCGTGAGATGCTCCGACAGCGCCGGGAGCATAGGGGTGAATAGAGGGGAAAAGAAGAGAAATATCGCCCATATCGGTGCTTCCCGTGCCGTATCTTTCGTTAAGCACGAAGGTCTTATCGGGGTATGCCGCCTCAGAAGCTTTTCTTGCAAGTTCTATCATATTCTTGTCGTTCTGAAGAGGTGCGTATCCGGGTGCGTCGATAACCTCAACGTTTGCTCCGATAGAGAGCGCCGCGCCCGTGAAGGCTCTGTTTACCTTGAAGTTTGAACGGCTCATAGCATCGTAGTTCTTAGCTCTTACGTAGCTCTCGATTTCAACAACGTCGGGAATTCCGTTTACAACTGTACCTCCGTTTGTAATTATGGGGTGAACGCGTACAAGCTCGCTCTCGGTGAAGGTCTCACGGATAGAGTTAACCGCCATAAGTCCGAGGTTTGCAGCATAGAGAGCGTTTATTCCGTTCTGAGGAGAGCCGCCTGCGTGAGCAGCCTTGCCCTTGTAGATTACCTTCTTAGCAACGATACCGACAGCTCCGAGAGTGCAAGAAGGATTCTCACCGCCCGCAGTATGTACCATAAATGAAATGTCAACTCCGTCAAAATATCCTCTTCTGAGGAACTCAGCCTTTCCGCCGTAGTACTTAATAATGCCCTTTTCGATAAGGGTATCACGGAAGTCACGCTCAATCAATTCCTCTGCGGGAACTGCGCAAAGAATGATGCTGCCCGAAAGAGTGTCAAGCGCGCCGGGGCGCTTAAGAGCCGCTGCAATACCAACGAGAGCTGCGCACTGCGCACTGTGTCCGCAAGCGTGAACCGCCTCGGTCTCGGGATTTGCGTCGGGGTGAGTAGCACATTTAACGGCGTCAAGCTCACCGAAAACGAGAACGCAAGGACCGGGACGTCCCGTGTCTATCTTTACGTAAAATCCGGGGATATCTCCCGCGAAGATAGGCTCATATCCAAGCTCCTTAAACTGATTTCCTACGTACTCGGAGGAGAGAACCTCCTTGTAACCCGTCTCGGGATGCTTATTCATAAAGTCGAGAGTGTCAAGAACTCTCTTTCTGTCTGCTTCGTTAAGATTAAAAAAATTTTCCGTCATAGTAATTCCCTCTCTAAGAATCCTGAAAATTGTATACCCCATTTTAGCATACAAGTATTTTAAAGTCAATATAATATATAGTGAAAAAGAAAAAATAAAATTGCAAACCCCCTTGACAAAAGAAAAACCTTATTGTATAATGTTATAGCAAACATTTGGCGCCATGGCCAAGCGGTAAGGCACAGGTCTGCAAAACCTCTATCCCCCGGTTCAAATCCGGGTGGCGCCTCCAAAGAAAACGGTATCCCTTTCGGGATGCCGTTTTTCTTTCCTTTGGAGTCGCTCACCCTAGGATTTGAATCGGCTCCGCGACCAGCGGAGGAGGTTCAAATCTGCAACCAAGAAAAAACGATTAAGCATCGTTTTTTCGCAAGGTTGACACCACAGGAGAGCGAAAATATCGCTCTCCGTCAAGCAAGGCGCGAGCCGAGCCGAAGACTTGCGCAGGCGACAGCTCGCAACTATGCGACTGGTGCGGAGTGGCGCAAAGCTCCGTCACTAAAGACGGAGCGGTATCCCGATTGGGATACCGTTTTTCTTTCCTTTGGAGTCGCTCACCCTAGGATTTGAATCGGCTCCGCGACTAGCGGAGGAGGTTCAAATCTGTAGCAAGAGAAAAACAACTGAGTGTTGTTTTTCTCTCAGCGCTCACCCCAGGAGAGCGAAAACATCGCTCTCCGACAAGCAAGGAGTCTGCCGAGCCGAAGACTTGCGCAGGCGACAGCTCGCAACTATGCGACTGGTGCGGAGTGGCGTAGAGCCGAGGTCACAAAACCTCGGCTCTTTTATTATTTTCACTTTTCAGAAAGTCCAATAAAATAATCCGCGCTTACACCGTAAAATTTGCAAAGCTTTATCAAATCCTCAATTTTCAGCTCTGCCCTTCCGTCTTCAATATGACTATATCCTTGCTGTGATTTGTTTATTACTTGCGCAACCTCTCTTTGTGTCAAATCCCTGTCTTCACGAAGATTTCTCATTCTGATTCTGTAATTCATAAAACCTCACACAACACTTATTATATGATGTAAAAAGTGTATCATACTCAAAAACTGAGTATTGACTTTTACTCAAAGATTGAGTATAATAGTTTTAACACTGAGGTCTGTATTTTTTATAACATACATTCTGATTGGTATAATAATTTTTGCTTTGGAGTAAACAATGAAGAAAATATATCTTTTTTCAACAGTCGTTTTGCTATTTTCAATGCTTTTTTGCCTTTCGTCTTGCACCATACCACAAATAACAAAAACCTATAACATTGTATTTGAAGTTGACGATCAAACTTATTACGCACAAACCGTAACCGAGGGCGGTTACGTTACCGAACCAATTGAACCAAAGAAATCTGGTTATGATTTTGTCGGTTGGTATAACAACTCAAGAAAATGGAATTTCAACTTTGATACAGTAAAATCCAATATGCTTCTTGAAGCAAAATGGCAAATAAATTTTGAGTACATGTTTCGGCGTTGGAATGGCACACCAGGTGTCAAGATTGGAAACGACGGCTCGTATCTCGAACTGGATACAAATCCTTATGATGACGAAAATTACAGCATATACGATATTTTCGAAAAAATTGAAGCTGCTAATGAAAAACTGGGATTTTCCTCCAGTCTTTTCCAAATGATGCTCAGCACAAGAGCGATAGATGGACGTATGACAGAATCAAACGAGTACGTGTCAGTATCCTGGCACTATCACCCCTCCAAAGGCTTATACGTCCTCTATGAAATCAACGAGTAAGCGTTCTTATTCGAGGCGCTGTGTTTTTGCTGACTTCGATAATGCAGATTTTGATAAATATCGGAAATTTCTTGACTCCCTACCGCATATATGATAAAATAAAAATAGAAAACAAAACACAAAAGGCGGAATATTTATGAAAAAAACAGACCTTCACATTATCGTTGCTATGTTAGCCACACTTGCCTCTATGTCTACAGTTATGGCGATGATGTTTATGATGTTTTTCAGATAAGGAGCAAGAAATGAACGATAGAAACTTGAAATTATTTTGGATCGCCTGCTTTGTATCTGTTATTGTTGCGATTTATTGGTCTGCTATATCAATGTTGCGACAGCCTAAGCCCTTATACACCGCTTTTTTGATTATCAACCTGACTGCGCTTGTTGTTAACGTTATTTGTTTTGTTATCGATAGAAATAAAAACAAACCAAGCGAAAGGAGATAAATATGCATTTTAAATTCAACACCACCTTAAATGACCAAGACTATCTGGATTACAACATCTTTTTGATGACAAAATCACCATACGGAAAAAAGCAAATTACGAAATTCAGAATAGTTCTTGCTCTTGTTTACACTGTGCTTTCCTTACTCTATCTGCTCACTGAAGATTTCTCGGTGGGAGCTTGGGTCGGCGCAATTTTTATTCTTATTTGTCTTGTGCTGTTTGAGTTGCTATTGAATAAATTTTTTATTCGGATAACTAAGGGGCAGATAAAATCGCTCAAGAAAAAGGGCAAAATGCCTTATTCTCCTGTTGCTGATATGGAATTCTACGACGAGGTTTTCATAGAAACAACCCCGGAAAACAAAACCGAGCAAAAATATTCTTCCATTGAAAAAGTAAGCATAATCACAGATAAAATTATATATATACACGTAAACAATTTACTTGCTTACATAATACCGTTAAACTGCTTCAACTCAAAAGAAGAATATAACGATTTTATTTCCTTTATAAAAACAAAATGTCAAACAATTGACGTTTATGAATAAAATCAGCGAGCCGCTTTTACGGCTCGCTTTCTTATTGCAAAGAATTAATATGTCCAAGTCGGATCGTAGCCATGTCGTT
>JAZRLJ010000133.1:0-2649 GCA_045646755.1 Eubacteriales bacterium
CTCGCCTCGCGGATTTTCCCACCAAAAATCCTCGCCAAAAACTATATCTGAAGCATAGAGAAATCCGAAGCAAACGCTGTGTGCTCACTCGGACGTATGAAAATACGCCTCTCCCTCGCCTCGCGGATTTTCCCACCAAAAATCCTCGTCAAAATTTTGTAAAAGCTATCTTAAATGCTTCAAACGAATTTATATTGAAAACTTGTAGCATTTATGGTAAAATGTAATATAATGGAAGAAGATTAAATTTAAAGGGGCATTGATATGGCTGAAATAGATCTTGAATATATAAACGACCGTGTGAGAAATTCACCTGAGGATTTCATTTCACAGTGTGAAGAAGAGTATCACGAATTTGTTGACAGTGTGGCACTCAGGATTTGTGACGATAAAAAGCTTAGAATTCTGCTTTTAGCAGGGCCGTCAGGCTCGGGTAAAACCACTACGGCAAATCTCATATCGGATAGAATAAAGCATTACGGTGAGGAGTGTATCGTCGTATCGCTTGACGATTTTTACCGTTCTTTTGACGATCCCGAGTATCCGAGACTGTCTGATGGCTCGCGTGACCTTGAGGCTGTCGGAGCTCTTGATCTGCCCCTTCTTCGCGAGAGTCTTGTCGCTATATCACAGGGCAGGGAATTCTTGCTTCCGAGATATGATTTTAAGACTTCGAAGCGCTCCGAAATCCGTACTCACTCGGCAATGCCTGACGGATGCGTTATAATTGAGGGATTGCACGCACTTAGTCCTTTGATTTTTTCTTCAATCCCGACGGAAAATGCGCTTAAGCTTTTTATCAGCATATCCTCTAACGTTAGTTATGGGGGTGAGCGTATAATTTCGGGTAAAAAGGTAAGATTTATTCGCAGAATGGTAAGAGACAGTATTTATCGCAATGCTACTGCGGAGCAAACATATGAAATGTGGAAGAACGTTCTTCTCGGAGAGGAAAAGTACCTTTATCCCAACCGCAAGTATGCCGATATAAATTACGATACCTTTCACCCCTACGAGCTTTCGGTAACGTGTGGGTTTGTGAAAGAACTTATAAGCGATGATTTTGCATCTGACGTGCCGTATATAAATACGGTTCTTTCAGCAGCGCGTCTTGCTCTGCCTATGCCTATTTCTCTCGTTCCCGATAATTCTCTGATACGTGAATTCGTACCGGGCGGTAAATACGAGCATCTTTACTGATTTGCCGTATTGACAAAGACGTCTTATTGTGGTAAAATGTTTTGGTTTAAATAAATAAAATAAAGGAAATAAAAATGGCAGATCTTTCTTTCGAGATAAACAGAAGACGAACATTTGCGATAATATCCCACCCCGACGCAGGTAAGACTACTCTTACCGAGAAATTTCTTCTTTACGGAGGCGCTATAGCGTCAGCGGGCTCGGTAAAGGGAAAGCAGTCGGACAGACACGCTACGTCTGACTGGATGGACCTTGAGAAGCAGAGAGGTATTTCAATAACCTCCTCGGTTTTGCAGTTTGAATATGACGGATACTGCGTAAATATTCTTGATACCCCCGGTCACCAGGACTTCTCCGAGGATACCTACCGTACACTTATGGCGGCGGACAGCGCGGTTATGGTAATTGACGCAGCTAAGGGTATCGAGCCTCAGACCAGAAAGCTCTTTAAGGTCTGTGCTATGAGAGATATTCCGATCTTTACCTTCATAAACAAGATGGACAGAGAGGCAAGAGATCCCTTCGACCTTCTCGACGAGCTTGAGAGAGAGTTCGGTATAGGAACGTATCCTATGAACTGGCCTATCGGATGCGGTCAGAAATTTAAGGGAGTTTATGACAGGGAGGCTCGCTCTATTCTTTCATTCGGTGACTCTCACAGAGGCAGAGACAGAATAAAGGGAATTGACTGTGATATAAACGATACCGCAAAGCTTGACGAGCTTATCGGACAGAGACAGAGAGAGGAGCTCTGCGAGCAGATAGAGCTTCTTGACGGAGCTTCGTATGACTTTGACCTTGAGGCAGTGAGACACGGTAAGCTTTCTCCCGTTTTCTTCGGTTCGGCTCTTAACAATTTTGGAATTGAGCCCTTCCTCGTTCATTTCCTTAAGATGACCACTTCTCCTCTTCCCAGACTTTCCGAGGATGACGTTATAGATCCGTTTGACGATAAGTTTTCAGCCTTCGTTTTCAAAATTCAGGCGAATATGAACAAGGCACACCGTGACAGAATTGCTTTTATGAGAATTTGCTCCGGTAAATTCGAGAGAGGCAAGGAGTATTATCACGTTCAGGGAGCAAAGGCGTTCAGACTTTCTCAGCCTCAGCAGATGATGGCGGCTGAGCGCGAGGTAATCGACGAGGCATATGCCGGCGATATAATAGGTGTGTTTGACCCGGGTATCTTCTCTATAGGCGATACCGTTTGTGAGAAGGGCGCAAAAATTAAGTTTGAGGGTATACCTACCTTTGCACCCGAGCATTTCTCAATGGTTGAGCAGGTTGACTCCATGAAGCGTAAGCAGTTTGCAAAGGGAATGAACCAGATTGCCCAAGAGGGTGCTATACAGATATTTTTTGAGCCTAATTCCGGTCTTGAGCGCGTAATAGTAGGAGGTGTCGGGGTTCTTCAGTTCGAGGTTCTTGAATACTGACAAGTCGGGTCGA
>JAZRLJ010000134.1:0-2095 GCA_045646755.1 Eubacteriales bacterium
TGGGAATAGGTCTTCATCTGGTTGTCAAATGCGCCTTGAAGCTGGAAGCGTGTTACCATTCTTTCGATTGTATCATTGCGCTCCTCCACGCTTACGCTATAAAGGTCTGCGATGTAATTTATGTATTCTCTTCCGGTGAGATTTTCGTAAAGTGCGTAGTGATCGGGTACGAATCCGAGGTTGAGCTTAGCCTGTATAGACTGCTTTTCTACGTCATATCCGCAGATTTCTATGCTTCCGGAGGTAATAGTCTGGATACCTACCATTGATTTTATAATGGTTGACTTTCCTGCGCCGTTAGGACCGAGGAAACCAAATATTTCTCCGCTTTTGACAGTAAAGGTGGCGTGATCTACCGAATAATGCTTGTTGCTACCGTATTTTTTTGAAAATTGTTTGAGGGCAATGCAGGGCGAGTCGTCTCCGCTGAGGGGCTCACTAATCGGTTTTGCTCCAAAAAATTCCATAAATTTCTTTTTCATTTCTTCATACTCTCTATCTTTAATTCTTATGTCCTCCGCCGAGTCCCAAAGGGTGAAGAGCAATTCGTAGAGAAACCACATTCCCGCTGAAATTATTACGTAAACAATATAGAACAGCGCCTGATAAAGCGGGTAAAATATGAGTGTTCTTCCGAAAAGCACGGGTCTCCATTCTATATCTCTTATAACCTTAGCGCCCTCGCCAAGCTTATCAAGTATAAAGTCGCTGTTAAGGAAGAAGAAGTCCGTGTCTCCGTACCACGCGTTAACGAACAGTACGAATACGAAGTAGCAGGCGAACGAAATCTGTGAGTAGCACCATTCCTTAAACTCAGGTCTCTTGAACTGCTTTAGAGCAATCAGGAGTATCGGCATAAAGAATGCGGGGTAATGGTTAATCCAGAAGTTGACGCGGTTGAATGCGAGCGCGTTAACGGAGACGCTGGTATTCGGAGCGAGCATAGCTATCGCCGCGCCCATTACGTTGATGAATAAGCAGAAATAGAAGAGCTTGTCCCACTTGAATATAAGGCAGAGAGGGATAATGAACATCGCGGTATTGCAGAGGTGCAAGGGCCAGTTTCGCAGCGCCGCAAATTCACCGAGCTCCCAGTAAGCTACGTAGGACCACATAAGAGCAAGAGAGAGATAAATCAAGGCAACTCTCTTTGCCTCGGGCGATTTATTCTTTAGTCCGTGGAAAATAAGGAAAGGAATAATAATCGCAAAATAGAGCATAAATCTATGTATCTCGGTAAAGTCCTGAACCTTTATTGCGGGGTCAAGGTAACCGATAATTGCCTGAGGAATGTACGAGGGCATTATTGCGATAATCGCAAAGGGAAGAGCGATGAGCATTCTTTTAATTTCGCCTAGGGAGTGACGCCCAAATCCCTCTCTCAGTATGCTTGAAAGTCCGAGGGCGATTATTACCGCAAGCTCAAGCGCAATCATAACGAGTCTTGCGCTTACAGACTCGAATGCGTACTTGCCCATTATTCCGCACACGTAAACCCTGATAAAAGCAACGTCAAGAATAAGTATGGGAAGAGAGAAAAATCTCACGATGTTTGAGATAGTCTCCGACTTGAAAAACTCGTTCATCAGGATAGTGAGCATTGCCGCCCAGGTAAACCATACGAGTATGAGCGAGAACAACGTTAATAAGGCGTTGTCTCCAAAGGGGAGCTCGTATCCCGGGATAAGCGTCATATTCAGACCTCTTACCCACTTTAGTGCAACCGCCTTGATAAGATAAGCGTAGAATGCTATGGGAACTATTGCGAGAGCAACTATTTTTCTCAGCTTTTCAGCGCAGGAAAGCCTGCCGGCATACCATAATCCAACGGTAGCCGCCGCAGTCAGAAGCAAAACTGCAAGTGTGTAAACTAAAACCATATATACCTCAAAACAATAATCAAAATAAATTATAAAATACAGGTAATAATACGGTCTTATTATATAACAACGCGTACGGTATGTCAATAAAATGAAATCTTAAATATAATTAAACTCATTTGGACCTCACTCCTTCAAGTGAGCAAATAAAAAAGAGTAAAGCTCGAAAATGCTTTACTCTTTTCTGTATTTTATGATATCGCATATATCACAAT
>JAZRLJ010000135.1:0-13087 GCA_045646755.1 Eubacteriales bacterium
CCTTTAGCACCGTCACCACAGTTGGAGATGATGATACCGGGCTTGTG
Organism: Eubacteriales bacterium; assembly: GCA_045646755.1. Classification (GTDB taxonomy): domain Bacteria; phylum Bacillota; class Clostridia; order Oscillospirales; family CAG-272; genus UBA1740. Next base: position 48 of record JAZRLJ010000135.1, read on the forward strand.
GTTGGAGCGCTTATAAAGAGCTGCACCGAGTGCGATAGGAGCGCTTGCTCCAACTATAGCGTTGTTGGGCATAAGTCCAAAAGGAATGAAGAACGCGTGCATCGATCCACCAAGACCGCGGTTGAAACCGGTCTTGCGAGCAAAGATCTCAGCAAGTGCGCCGTAAAGAAGGAAGTTGATTGCAAGCTCCTTAATGTTTCCGCCTGCATTCATGTGCTTCACAACAACGCTGAGAACAGCGCCGCCAAGAAATTCCTTCATTATGTCATAAAGCTCTTCGTCGCTAAGCTTGTAGATTGAGGAAAGACCTTTTGCAAGGATTTCACCGTGAGAACGGTGAGAACCGAAAGAAAAGTCGTTTATATCAAGGCAGTATGCCTCACCGACTGCAGATGCTTCCTGACCGATGGAAAGGTGAGCAGGACCGGGGTTATTGTATTTAACGCCGTTGTATTCGCTCTTAACCTTAACTTCGTTAAGCATGGTTTCAAATTCGCGAATGATTGCCATATCGCGGTAAATGCGAAGAAAATCATCTTTAGTGTAGATTTTCTTTTCTTCCGCGAGTGTCTTGTTGTACTGACAAACGGGAATGTCATTAAAATGTATATAACCGGCTTCAAATGCTTTGCCGGGATCTACGTATTGACTCTTAGGCATTGTTATATCTCCTTATCTTATTCGAACATTGCCTCTCGGATTACCTCGCAAACGGTGGGATGCGGGAACACGAGTTTCTGAATGTCCGTTACTCTCATTTCGGTTTCAACCATCATAGCTGCGCCGTAGATGATCTCTGAAGCATAAGAGCCTATCATGTGAAGACCGATAATGTTGTTGTGTTTGTTGTTGATTATAAGCTTTAAAATACCATTTCCGTGCTCATTCTCAGCGATATATCTTCCGCTATACTTAAGGGTAAGGGTTTCAACTCTTGCGTCAATTCCCTTCTCTTTTACGCTTTCGGAAGTTTCGCCTACGGAAGCAACTTCGGGATTGGTGTAAATAACCGCAGGAATGGAATTGTAGTTGATTCTATCCTTCTTACCGAGAATGTTGTTTATACAAACCTCACCCTCGCGGTATGCGGTATGAGCAAGCATAGACTTTCCGTTTACGTCGCCTGCAGCCCAAACACCGGGAACGTTGGTTTTTCCGTATTCGTTTGTAACGATAGCGCCACGCTCGAGCTTAAGACCGATGTTTTCACATCCGATGCCCTGAGTTCTTGCACGTCTACCGATAGAAACAAGAGCGTAGTCAGCATCTATAACGTTAACCTTGGAATCCTTTTCGTAGGAAACCTGGTTATTCTTTATAGAAGTTACCTTAGCACCGAGAATAAACTCTACTCCACGCTTTGCATATTCCTTTTTAAGAAGCTCTGAAATCTCTCTGTCTGTTGCACCGGCAATATGATCAAGCATTTCAAGAACGAAAACCTTAGATCCGACAGAATTGAAATAGGATGCCATTTCAAGACCGATTACGCCGCCACCTACGACAACGATAGTCTTGGGAATTTCCTTGAGATCGAGCACTTCTCTGTTAGTAAGTGCAAATCCGGACTTAAGTGAGTCAGCAAGTCCGTCGATAGGAGGAAGCGCAGGAGAAGATCCGGTAGCTATAAGAAGCTGCTTTCCTACGTATTCCTTATCGCCTGCTACGACTGTAAAGCCTTCTGCATCTCTTCCTTTGATGAAAGCTGTTGCGTTAACAACCTCAACGCCAGCTTTCTTCATCTTAGCACCTACTCCGGAAACAAGCTGCTTAACAACCTTGTTCTTACGGTTAACTACAAAACCGTGGTCGATAGAAGCGTCGCCAAAGGTAACACCATAATCTGCTCCATGCTTTGCGTAATCGTAAATCTTTGCGGAATAAAGAAGCGTTTTTGTAGGAATACATCCCTCGTTAAGACAAACGCCACCAAGAGCTCTTTCTTCAATAACGAGAGTTTTAAGACCTGCAGTTCCTGCTCTTTCAGCGGCATTATAGCCGGCAGGACCACCACCTAAAATTATAAGATCGTACATAATTCCCTCCTTATTTCGTAAGAAGAAGGTCGATGTTTTCAAGCGCAAAGCCGACGTCCTTAAGGAATCTTGCGGCATCAGCGCCATCAATAGCTCTGTGGTCAACAGTAAGAGAAAGTCCCATCGCAGGATAGGTAACGTCTTCGCCGTTAACTTCCTTTATTCTCTTGGATATGCAGTCGATACCAAGAATGGCAGTCTGAGGAGGATTTACGATAGGAGTAAATGATTCAATACCGAGAGAGCCGAGGTTAGAAACGGTAAAGGTTGCGCCCTTAAGAAGGTCGGGGTTAATCTTTCCGCTCTGAGCGTCGGTTATAACGGACTTAGCCTTAACGGACATTTCGTTAAGAGAAAGCTTTTCAGCATTGAATACGGTAGGAACCATGAGTCCTCTTTCAGTATCAACGGCAATACCGAGATTTACTGTGTTGAAGAATCTCATAGTGTCATCGTTAAGATAATGAGCGTTAAACATCTTGTGATTCTTAAGCACTCTTGATACTGCAAATAGAATCATATCATTATAAGTGATGTTTGCAAGTCCCATCTTCTCAGCGCCTGCCTTAAGAGAGTTTCTGAGAGCAATCATCTTGGTTGCATCAAAGGAAGAATTAAAGGTAAGCTGAGCCATAGAAGAAAGCGACTGGCACATAGCCTTAGCAATAATCTTTCTTATGTTGGGTATCTTCTCGTCGTAGAAGTCAACGGTAGGCTCTGCAGCAGCTGCGGGAGCAGCTTCAGCGCTCTTAGCATTGAGATCGGAAAGAACAACCTTTCCGCTGATTCCGCTTCCCTCAGTAGCAACAGCATAGCCATCTTTAGCAGCGGGAGATACGGTAAGACCGAGATCAACGAGCTTCTGAACGTCTCTTTCGATAATTCTGCCGTTGGGTCCGGTAGGAATTGCTTTTAAAAGATCTGCGTGGGTCTTCTCTGCAAGGAGTCTTGCTCTGGGAGAAATGGAAACAGCCTCACCGCTGGCGGTAGCTTCAGCTACTACGGGAGCAACCACTGGAGCCTTTTCTTCCTTCTTCTCTTCGACGGGAGCTTCTGCTATAGCAGGAGCTGCATCAGCCTCAGCCTTGGGGATGAAAGCAGAAATATCTTCACCGTCATTTCCAATTACGAGAACGTTTTCAAGACAAGGAACGTCATCGCCCTCTTCTCTGAAAATTGCAAGAATCTTACCTGCCTCGGGAGCAGGCTCCTCAAAAGAGGATTTGTCGGTTTCATAGGAGAAAAGAACATCTCCCTTTTCAACCGTGTCACCCACTTTTTTGTTGAAAGCGGTAATTACACAGCTCTCAACACTTTGTCCCTGACGGGGCATTATTACAAGGGTAGCCATTTAAGTATTTCCTCCGAATTAGGATGAATTATTTTTTGTTTTTGATAAGGTCAAGCAGCGTTACGTTTCCGAATGCAGCTGTCCAATCCTTAATAAATCCACTGATAGACGTATCGGTAGTGGTATGCGCAGTAAGCATCTTCATAATTGTTGATCCGATAGTTGCTGCGTGGCAACCTACTACTGCGACGTCCAATACCTCTTTTGCCGTTTTAAAGCTTGCGGCAAGTATCTGAGTCTTTGTGTGAGATACTTCAAATATCTTTACGATATCCGCAACAGTGCCTATACCGTCAGCGCAAAGGTTCTCTGAACGGCTTATATAGGGCGCGACGTAAGAAGCGCCTGCGTTGGAAGCAAGCATAGCCTGAGCAGCGGAAAGAACCGCTGTTACGGTTACACCGATTCCCCACTCTGAAAGCTCCTTCGTTGCTTTAAGACCTACGTCTGTAACGGGAATTTTAATAAACGTTTTTTTGCCAAGAAATTCAACTATGGCCTTTGCTTCTTCAATCATTTTGTCATAATCGGTTTCGGTAAGCTGAATATGTAATTCCTTGTCGGGACCGATTATCTTTCTGATTTCAAGAAGCTGGGCGAGGACGTCGCCACCCTCTTTCGCAAGAAGCGTAGGGTTGGTGGTGACGCCTTCTATCGGATAATACGTGTTGAAATACTTGATTTTTTCGAGGTTTGCGGTATCAAGTAATATTCTCATCGATTATCTTACCCAGTTAAGAGTGTAGTGAACGTCGTCAGCCTTTTCCTCATCAGTGTATCTTCTGAGAGTGTTAACAACCTCACCGTTGTTGTAGGTTCTGTCGTTGATAGGATCGGGAGTACCCATAACAGTTACGTTAAGCTGTCTGTGACGAGCGCGAACGTGGTCCCAGTCAATGAAGTAAACGTGAGCAAACTCACCGCCATCAAGAACGCCGTCCTTGATCGTCATGGTCTCGCTTCTGCCGAAGAAGCAGGAACGAAGGTGACCGTCAGTGTTCATAGAGGTGAAATCACCGGGCTCGTTAACAAATCTACCAAACTTAGCGTGGATAGGACCGGGATGACGGTACTGATGCTCCTCGGCGAAGTCGGGGATCATCTTTCTCATTATGTCGAGAAGGTCGTGCTGAAGGTACTCGAGATCGAAAGAATCGATATCGTGAGAGCACTCCTGAACCATAACGGAGCAAGTGGTGTGGTGAGAAGCGATACATACAGTACCGTTCTTGATGCCGGACTCAGCAACTATCTTAAGAATGTCACTGGTTACGTCGTGGAAGGTGGGGATCCATCCTCTAGACTGAAGTTCAATTTCCTTTTGAAAAACCTTAAATTCCATTTTGTTTTTTCTCCTTGTTTTATATAATTTTTTTGGAATCAAATAAATTATTTTGCGTCGGTATTGTTAAGACGCTTTCCTACCGCTCCACCCGGATGAATGAGAGCGAAGGTTTCGTTCTGGTAGCCTGTATATTCAACGAGAGCTGTCTGAAGCGCGCCGAATATTGCAGAAGTTACTGCAAAGCTTGTAGTTCCCTGACAGTTGTATTTATCGCACTCCTTGGTGATAGCCATCTTAAGCTTAATATCAGCCATCTTAGCAAGGGGGGATTCGATTTTTTCGGTAACGCATATAATAGTTGCGCCCTTAACCTTTGCAACTTCGGCAATCGGAATGAGCTCGTCGGTCTTTCCTCCGCGTGAAACTATTACAAGAACGTCCTTTTCATGAAGAAATCCAAGACCTCCGTGAACTGCCTCTGCAGGAGAGAGAAATCTTGCGGGAAGATCTATGCAACACATGAGATGCGCAAAATGACGGCAAGCAATTCCCGAGTGTCCGCAACCTGCTGCGGCAATTCTGGGAGCGTTTGCAAGAGCAACTACCGCCTTATCAAATTCTTCTTTATCGATTGCCTGTCCTGTTGCAAGTATAGATTCGCTCTCAATTACAAAAGCATCAAAAGCTACGTCAAGATAAGATTTGCTCACTTTCCGTTCACCTCATCCCAAGTCTTTCTGAGAGTATAAAGCATTTCCTCAGCAGCAGCCTCAGGATCAGCAGCCTTCATTACACCGCTGGTGCATCCGGTAGCCTGCGCTCCTGCACGGATAACGTTTGCTACGTCATCGGGACCTGAAATTCCTGCGCCCTGAAGTACCATGATGTCGGGATTTATCTTTCTAACAGCCTCAATAGTGTCTCTTACGTAACCCATATCGCTTGCTACGCCTGTTCCGATAAGATCGGTGGGCTCTGCAACGATAAGGTTGGGGCTGAGAAGAGCGATCTGTCTGATTTCCTCAACCGTGTCTGCGCAAACGATGGTTGCAAGTCCAACCTCGTCAGCTCTCTCAATGGCGAGCTTAACCTCGTCAAGAGTAAGCTTCTTTTCTGCGTGATTGAGCATTACGCCGACAGCTCCTGCTTCCTTAATGGATTCAGGAAGAACCGAGCCGAGACCTCTTCCGGGACGAAGAGAGTCCATGTGCTGAGCGTAAACGTGAATGCGCTCGGTATTTTCCGCAAGAAGGCGGATGTCTGCATACTGAGGGGTGATAATTACGTCAAGATCGTACTTGTCTGCAATTTTGTCAACTGCCTTGGCAAGCTTGAGCATTCTTTCTCCCCACATAAAGCATTTCGGTCCTATTTCAAAATAGGGCGCTCTGATTTTGTAGTTCTTTACCATGTTGTTCTCCTTTATTTATTCATGAGCTTATCAAGCTCGCAATAATTTTTGTAAGCTTCGGTATAATCCGCACCGGACGGTGTGTATTCCCTTTTGATTTTAACTGCTGAACCGACTGCTGTCTTTATGTCAGGGAAATCACCGATTCCCACAGCAGCGATAAGTGCAGTTCCAAGGCATGCGGTTTCACTCTCGGTTAATGACTTGAGTGTCTTACCGGTAACGTCGGATTTTATAGAAGACCAGAGAGGGCTGAGCGCTCCTCCGCCGGTAATTCTGATTTCCTTGATGTTCTCTTCTCCTACGTACTCAAGATTCTGCTTGAGCGTGAAAGCGATTGCTTCCATAATTGATCTTGCAAAGTGAGCGCGAGTGTGGGAGAGGGTTATTCCGGAAAAAACAGCTCTTGCATTGGGATTATATTTCGGCATTGTAGAGCCACAGAAATAAGGAAGCATTGCAAGTCCGTCGCAACCGGGAGCTACGTCCTTCGCTATTTCATCAAGCTCTTTGAATGAGAAATTCTCACAGAACTGATTTTTGAACCATTTGAGCGCCATGCCTGCGGTAGAAGACCAGAGGATGAGACAGTACTTACCATCAACTGCATGCATGTGGCAAGGAATGATAGAGTTAGGGTTGTAAGGAGGAAGGTTGTCTGCCATTACGCAGATAGCCATAATAGTTCCGGTCATCTCACTGATTCTTGTTTCGTCGGTTACACCTGCTCCGATTGTACCTGCAATCTGGTCAAGCATACCGCTGACAACCTTGATGCCGTTATACTCGCCTACGACTACTCCGCTCTCCTTGAGTTCTGGAAGCTTGCTGCTAGGCACACCGAGATAGTCAAGCATTTCATTCCACCATGCTTTATTGACAACGTCGTAATAAATTGTGGAGGACTGAATGGTGGGCTCAGTTACGAAATTGCCTGTCAGACTGTAAAGAATCCAGTCCTCAAGCATAAAAATCTTTTCAGCCTTTGCAAAGATTTCGGGGCGGTTGTTCTTGAACCAAAGAAGCTTTGAAGCGGGCCAACCTGCAGTAATTTCGGGCTGTCCGGTCACGTTATATACCTTTTCGTTACCGAAATGAGCCTTGATAGCCTCTGCTTCTGCTTCAGCTCTGTTATCAAGCCACACTACCGCGTTGCAGAGAGGGGTACCCTCGGCATCGGTAAGAATAAGAGTCTCACCCTGAGTGTCAATAGACAGTGCATCGATTTTTCCGCACTCTTTTGTAAGGGTTTCGATAGCTTCCTTGCACATATCCACGTACTTGGATGCATCAAATTCTATGTATCCGGTCTTTGCGTCGGTATCAAGCGTGTAGTCAGCGCTGAAAAGTCCGAGACGTTCGCCGTTTGCATTGAAAACGGCAGCCTTAAGAGAGGTTGTGCCTATATCAATGCCAAGATATTTTTTTTCATTTTTCATAGTGTTGTCCTTTTAGGTTTCGATTTGATTTCGAATTGCGTTCGGTTATAGTTAGTTCTAACCTTCTAAATTTTAACACAAACTGTGCGTATTGTCAATACTTTATTATATAATATTCACCTTACACTTCGCCTCCAAAAAGAAAGAAAATGTAATATTTGAAGAGTGAAAAATAGTGTTAAAATGTTTTTTACGAAACTTTTTAAGTTTTGTTTTGATTTCACTTGCCTTTTTTTTATAAGTGTGTTATAATTGAAAAAAAGTTATGCTTGGAGAATTTTATGAACATTTCAACAGAGGCACGCAGAGAAGAAATCATTAACATAATTCAGGAAAAAGGCAAGGTTAAGGTATCCGAGCTCAGCAACCTTTACGGAATATCCGAAGTTTCAATAAGAAAAGACCTTGAGCTTCTTGAGGCGGAGGGTCACCTGTCCAGAGTACACGGCGGTGCAGTAGGATTAAATAAGCTCTACGTAAATATGGACCTGAATGAGAGATATAAAACCAACGCAATATCTAAGAAAAAGCTTGCCGAGTTTGCAGTAAGATTTATCGAGGATAACGATACTATTATGATGAATGCAGGCACTACGCTTACCTACGTTTTACGCGCCATCAGAAACAAGAAGAACATAACAATAGTGACAAATTCCGTGCAAAATGCAACCGAGGCTGCGCTCTATCCTGATTTTACTGTTATTTTACTTGGTGGCGAGCTTGACTCAAAGTATCAGTTCACATACGGCGAGGATGCAATCACTCAGCTTGAAAACTACCACGCAAACAAATGCATACTGTCTGTTGACGGTATTTCCGCATCCGCAGGTCTTACACTTTATTATTCCAACGAGGCATCACTTGTAAAGAAAATGATAGAATCATCAGGCGAAGTTATTATAACCGCTGATTCCAGCAAGGTTGGAAAAAACGTTTTTGCTAAGATAACTGATGCCAAGAAAACAAATGTATTGGTTACAACGCACACTGAAAACAAAAAAGAACTTGAGCTTTTGCGTAAAATGGGTGTTGAAATTCATGAGGCATAATTTTATACAAAACGCGATTTATTTTATACCAAAACTCTACCTAAATGTTCTATAATGTACATAGTGGTATAATTTACTTTTTGAATAGGAATTAAATATGTTATACGACTGTCCTAAATATACTGTTGAAAAAGCTATCAACATCACTTCCCTGACCTCAATACATTATTTTGAATTTGACGATTCTTTCGTTGACGTGTCGGAATCTCACGACCCATGGGAGATGGTATACATCGACAGAGGTGAGTGTAATATTGTAGCAGACGGTGAAACCGTTACCTTAAAGCAGGGTGACATATATTTTCATAAGCCTCACGAAAATCATATGCTTAAGACCATAAAGGGAATTTCTCCCAACGTATTTATCGTGGTCTTTTCCTGTGATTCTCCGGCTATGTCATATTTTGAAAACAGAAAAATAGAAGCGTCTATGGCTACAAAGCAGCATATCGCGGCTATTATTCACGAAGCATCCAGCACGTTTGAGCTTCCCTTCAATAATCCAAGAATGCAACAGCTCAGACCCAAAAATGATTCTCAGCTTTTCGGCGGCCAACAGACCATACTTCTCAGACTTGAGCTTATGCTCATTGAAATAATCAGAAACGACCCAAGCTACGTCCCTGCCCCCAAGATGTTTTTCTCAAAAGACATAATTACCGATGAGTTTGTGCTCAAAATTATTGCCTTTATGGAAGAGAGACTTTACGGTAAGCTTACCTTGGAGGATTTGTCAAGAGAGCTGAATTTTGGAAAAACCTATATTTCAAAGCAGTTTATCAAGGTTTGCGGCAACTCGGTAATAGATTATTTTAATTTAATGAAGATAAACGAAGCCAAGAGACTTATTCGCGACGGAAGATACAATTTCTTTGAAATATCAGAAAAGCTGATGTTTTCAAATTCGCACTATTTCTCTACGCTTTTCAAAAAACATACAGGAATGACTCCTACACAGTATAAGCATTCCATAAAAAACGATTAAAAGGAGATTTGTTATGAAATTTGCAATAACCAATACTACGATTGTAATGACAGATTACCTTATTCCTAACGGTGTTATCGTTGTTGAGGATGGCAAAATACTCGACTTCGGTAAGATGGGTAAAATTTCCACCGAAGGAATGGAAATCATTGATGCAAACGGCGCGTATGCGGGGCCTGGCCTCATAGACATACATACCCACGCTGACGGCGATACCTTCTTTACCGAGGATCCCGTTAAGGCTGCAAAAACCTTGCTTATGCACGGTGTTACCGACGTGCTCCCAGCCCTCTACTTCAATATGAATGCAGATCAGCTTGTAGAGGCTGTAAAAATTGTGCGTGACGCTATGGAGTCCGGTGAGGCTGACAACATTATAGGTCTCTATATGGAATCTCCGTATATGAATCCTAAGTTCGGCTGCAACAGAGAAAGCAATCCCTGGAAGGACGTTGTTGCTAAGGAAAGATTCGCTAAAGTTGTTGACGCAGCATACGATATTGCAAGAGTATGGTGTCTTGCTCCCGAGCGTGAAAATATTGATGAATTCGTTGATTACGTTAAGGAAAAGAATCCTAACGCAATATTCTCTGTGGCTCACAGTGAAGCTGAGCCTTGGCAGATAGAAAGACTTATGCCCAAGGGGCTCAAACTTGCTACTCACCACACAAACGCAACCGGTACTCTTTATAAGTATCCTGAGTGTCGCACCGCTTGTGTTGACGAAACCGCTCTTTATAATGACAGCATCTATACCGAGCTTATTTGTGATAAAATCGGTATTCACGTTGCGCCCTATATGCTCAGACTTATTAAGAAAATCAAGGGTGATGACAGAATTATACTTATTGCAGACGCATTTGTTGAGCACGGTCCTATCCCTTCCGATGATCTTTATGAGGGCGCAGACGACATTAACTTCGACTTTGCAGGCGAGATTGCTGGAAGTAAGATGATTCTTGACGGTCCTTGCCGCAATATGATGGTACATACCGGCGCGTCTATTTCGCAGGTGTTTAAGTATGCATCAACTAACCCTGCTACACTTCTCGGTCTTACCGACCGCGGACGCATTGCTATCGGAAACGTAGCAAACATTATCTTAGTTGACCACGAGTTTTCCGTCAAATCCGTATTTATCGGCGGAAAGCAGGTTAAATAATAAATCCAAAAAAATTTATATAAAGGAGTAAAAACAATGAATTTCATTACCGATCCCGCAACCAAATTTGATTTCATGCCTGCGGATTTTGTTCCTTTCAAGGACAAGAAGGTATGCGAGTACGTTCGTAGCCTCAGCGGCAAGGATCTTGAAAAGCGCGAAGCTTGGTGGCACCCCGAGTTTGAAGTAAAGGTTATGATGAACCCTCATCCCGTTCTCATCTCTACCCTCTTCACTCGTCTTAAGGCTGCTTCCGAGGCTGGCAAGTCTTTCACCATGATTCTTGGTAACCCTGAGCCCGACACCTACATTCCTCTCGCACAGCTTATCAACTACTTCAAGGTAGACTGCTCTAAGGTTCACCTTGTTGCAGAGGATGAATGGGCAGACCAGGATGGCAACATCGCTCCCATCACCTACGAGGCAGGCTTTGCTCACTCTATGATCAAGTATCTCTACTACCAGATCGACGAGAAGCTTCGTATGCCCATGGAGAACGTTCACTTCCCCACCAACGCTAACATCAAGGATTACTCCAAGATCATCGACGATATTACCGAGGGAACAGGTGCAGATATCGCATCTACCTCTCCCGGTTGGGCAGGACATATGGCATTCGTTGATCCTATCCCAGAGTTCATCGGAAGCGGAGATATCGAGGAATGGCTCAATCAGCCCGCTCAGATCGTAAAGCTTCATCCTATGACCATTATGCAGAACTCTCTTAACGGAACCTTCGGTCAGTCGGGCGACATCGCAAATGTTCCTCCCTGCGCTGCAACTATCGGACCTCTCGATGTAATGAGAGCGAAGGAGAGAATAGAGGTTCATGCACTTGCTACCTGCGGAACCTTCTCCTCCTGGCAGAGAATGACCAGCCGTCTGTGCACACATGGTCCTATCACACCCTATCTCCCCAGCTCGATGCTTCAGACCAAGAAGACTCAGGTCTACATCTCGGAAGATCTTGCAGCTCCCTTCGAGTGCTGGGAAAAGGTTGGTTACTAATATACAAATCGTATATAGTGCAAATTATTATCGGGAATGTCCTTTTGGACATTCCCGATTTTTTGTGTCGCTATGATGAGCAAAAATTAAAGCTATCTCGCAGCTCAACAGCACTGTTTCTGCGAGATAGCTTATGTTAAATTGGATTTCGGTCAGTACTGCGATGTAACAGACCTTTATGTTTTAGAATTTAGAAATCGTAGTCAACGGTTACCTTTTCGCCTGTCTTGAAGGACTTAACGATCGAGAGGCATACAGATGCAGTAGAAGCACCCTCAACACCTGTGGTAACTACGGGCTCGCCAGCTAAGATGCATCTGCAGAAATCGTAAACCTCGCCCTTGAAGTTGTGGTTATTGAGTTCAACAGGAACCTTGATCTCGAGATGCTTCTGGGTCATACCATCGAATGCCTCATCTTCACTGAAACGCTCCTTGAAGAGAGAAATATGAGTGGTCTGGTTATCAAAGATAATAGTTCCCTTGGTACCGTAAAGTACAGAACGCATGGTGTAACCGCGTTTACAACCGTGAGAATTGAATACCTTACCGATAACGCCGTTGTCAAACTTCATAATAGCTACAGAACAGTCGTGGATAGGCCATTCGGTAAGACATTTATTGTTTGCATATGCAAACACCTCAGTAGGATTACCTGCGATCATACGGATAAGGTCAACCGCATGGCAACCGCCACCGATTATAGATTCACGCTCAGGAGTAATTCTCCAATACGGCTTATCGGGACCGAGGGGGGTTCCTCCGATGCCGGAATAGTCATGTGCATACTCGGATTCAATGAAGAAAAGGTCGCCGATAGCGCCTGACTCAAGAAGACGCTTAGCTTCCATGAAAGCAGGGGTGTAGCGTCCGATCTGACCTACCATAAGCTGTTTACCGGTTTCCTTTGCGACTCTGATCATTTCCTTGCACTCATCGAGGTCAAGTGCCATGGGCTTTTCGCAGAGAACGTGCTTGCCTGCTCTAAGTGCAGCAATAGCAACTTCTGCGTGTACCCGATCGGGCAAGGGAAGAGTTACAGCGTCGATATCTTCTCTTGCTAAAAGCTCATGATAGTCGCTGTATACGCTCTCTACATGATACTTTTCAGCCTGGCTCTTGGCCTTTTCTATATCGATGTCACAAATTGCTACTGCAATAGCGTTGTCAGCATGCTCGATTCCGTCCAAATGCCTATCCGAGAAGGCACCTGCTCCTATTACTCCTAAACGTAATTTGTCTTTCATTTTAGGTTTCCTCCTATATTTACATAAAGTGCAATTAATGGAAAATCCATTACATATGGATTATAATA
>JAZRLJ010000136.1:0-3548 GCA_045646755.1 Eubacteriales bacterium
AAAATTCTTCTTATCGTTGCCGCGTCAATACTTATAAGCTTTGTTCTTAGATATATACTGCTTCTCTTTAAAATAGACCCGCTTGGCAATATTTTGTTTAATTTTAATGCGATTATGTAATTTTTTATTTACATAATCGCTCTTTTTTTAGGCAAAATAAGAGAAAAAGGAGCTTTTTGTATATGGAAAAGAACAAAGATTTCAAGCTAAAATGCGACCGACACAGCCCTCCGTCAAGCATTGTAAAGCACACCATCTCGGCATTTCTGGTTGGCGGTGCAATATGCTTTATCGGAGAGATTTTGGCATATCTGTTTATAACTCTCGGAATAGAAGAAAGAGACGCTTATCTCTCGGTTACGCTCGTTATCATTGCACTCGCCTCCCTTGCAACCTCTCTTGGATTTTTCGACAGACTCGCTGTCTTTGCGGGAGCGGGAACGCTCGTGCCCGTAACCGGATTTTCAAACGCGGTTACAAGCTCCGCCATAGATACGAAAAGCGAGGGACTTGTCGCAGGTGTGGGAACAAAAATTTTTACCGTCGCAGGACCTGTAATTCTCTATGCAACCCTTGCGGGCACTGCATACGGACTTATCTACTATATTTACACTCTTTTCGTGTGAGGATTTAAATGAGAAAAATAATAAATTTCAAAAGAAAGCCATATATAATTTCTTCTGCCTCAGTCGGAGGGAAAGAGGAAAAGGACGGCCCACTCGGAGATCTCTTTGATTTCACAGATACTACTGACAGATTTGGAAAGGATACCTGGGAAAAGGCTGAGGGAGAGATGGGAAGAATATCTCTCTCGATAGCTATGAAAAAAGCGGAGCTTAACCCCTCCGATATAGACGTGCTTCTTGCAGGAGACCTTGAAAACCAGTGTGTAGCCTCCTCTGGCGGACTCTATTCGTTTGGAATACCGTATATAGGACTTTACAGTGCTTGTTCTACGTGCACGGAGGGGCTTTTGCTTCTTTCATCGCTTATTTCAGATGGCTCGATTGACGTTGGCGCAACCGTCACTACCTCTCATAACAGCGCAGCAGAAAGACAGTTTCGTACTCCTATAGAGTACGGTGCTCAAAGAACACCCACTTCTCAGTGGACTGCAACCGCGGCGGGAGCTTTTATTTTATCGGCTGAAAAAAAGAGTAATATTTATATTGATAACGCTATGGTAGGCAAGATAGTTGACGGCCTCACAAAAGACGGCTCTAATATGGGAATGGCTATGGCGAGAGCCGCCTACGACTCTATTTATACCTATCTTTCTTTAAATGAAGAAAAATACAGAACGCTTGACGCAATATTTACCGGAGACCTTGGAAAAATAGGCTCTGAAATTTTAAGAGAGCTTATCTATAAGGATTTTCCTATGGCGGCAGAGATACACTACGACTGCGGAACACTTCTCTACGATATGAATAAAAACAACTGTAACGCAGGCGCATCGGGCTGCGGCTGCTCTGCATCGGTTCTTTCCTCTTATATTATTCCTAAGCTTAAAAGAGGAGAATTATCCGATATTTTATTTATTTCAACGGGAGCTCTTATGAGCCCGTCAAGCATACAGCAGGGAGAAAATATACTCGGAATTGCCCCCGTTATAAATATAAAAAGGGAGAAAAATTTATGATTTTAAAGGCTTTTTTGGCTTTTCTTATGGGTGGATTTATCTGCTCTGTGGCGCAGATTTTAATAGATAAAACCAAGATAACTCCGGCTAAAATTCTGGTTTTCTTCGTTGTTTTTGGAGTTTTTCTCGGTGGTATAGGAATGTACGAGCCTCTATTTAAAATATTCGGCTGCGGAATGTCAGTTCCCCTTATAGGCTTTGGCTCAGCGGTGGCAAGAGGGGTGCGCGAGGCGGTTATGAGCGACGGCTTTCTCGGTATTATAGGCGGCGCTTTTTCAGCTATGGGAGCAGGCTGTGCCGCAGCTCTTATTTGTGGGTTTATAGCAGCACTTTTAGTTAAAGGTAAGTCTAAAAAAATGTAAATAAAATTCTACATTTTTATTGCTTTTTAAATATTTATATGTTATAATAAGTGTAATATATATTATTATGGGATTTCTGTACCCAAAAACGACCTCAGAATTATAAGAAAGGACTCTTCTATGAACGATTTAAATGAATTTCTCAACCTGATGCTTGAGCAGATTAAAACCAACTTTCAGACTACTTCTACATTTAACCTGTGGTTTGGTGATTTTAAGTTTGAGAGCCTTGATGAGAAAAAAGCGGTTTTCTCAACCCCGTCGAATCTTAGACAGAAGCTTCTTTCAACAAAATATATGCCGATTATAGAAGAAGCTCTTTTCTCAATAATAGGATTTGAAACCGAGATAGAAATTATTTCAACGGAGAGTAACGAGTTTAACGTTGTAGATCCCGTTACTATTCCGGTGGCGTATACGGATAAGGAAAAGAAGGAAGCAGACGACAGAGAGAAAAAAATAAACGAATTTCTTTCAAAGGAAGACAGTGAAGAAAAGAGCGTTCTCGACGAATATACGTTTGATAACTTTATAGAGGGTGACTCCAACAAGTTTGCAAGAGCCGCGTGTCTCGCCGTTGCTATGGAGCCGGCTACCTCATATAATCCCCTTTATATACACGGTAACTCGGGGCTTGGTAAAACTCACCTTCTCTACGCGGTTATAAACTACATAAAGAAAAATCACCCTCACCTTAAAATAGTATATAAGAAAAGTGAAGATTTTATAAACGAGCTTATAGTAGCTATAACCAACAGAGATACCACTAGCTTTAAGAATAAGTATCGCAAGGCTGACGTGCTTCTTATAGACGATATTCAGTTCCTTGCAGGTAAGGAAGCGACTCAGGACGAGTTTTTCCACACATTCTCAGCTCTTTACGAGTCGGGTAAGCAGATTATTCTTACCTCTGACCGTCCTCCTAAGGAAATCAAGCCTCTCTCAGACAGACTCAGAACAAGATTTGAGGGTGGACTTCTTGCAGACGTGCAGAGACCGAGCTTTGAGCTCAGAACTGCTATTATAAGAAAAAAATCCGAGAGTATGAATATAACCATACCAAACGAGCTCGTTACCTATATGGCTGAAAGACTCCAGCATGATATAAGACAGATTGAAGGCGCTCTTAAAAAGCTTAAGGCTCTCTGTCTCCTTAACGGTCTCGCAATAACGAAGGAAGCAATTGACACCGTTATATCGGTAATAGATCCCGGTAATATTCCTACCGACGTTCTCGTTGAAAAGATAATTAACATAACGGCTAAATATTACGGAGTTAAGGCAGAGGATATAACCTCTAAGAGCAGAACGGATAATATAGCGTATGCAAGACATATATGCGTTTATATAATAAAGAAGCTCACAGACCTTTCATACAAGGCTATAGGTTCATTCCTCGGCGGAAGAGACCATGCGACCGTTATCTCCTCTTATAATAAAGTTGAGATATATATAAGCACGAAGAAAAATACCGAATCGGATATTAAAAAGATTATAAAAGAGGTTAAGCAGTAAGTATATTGAAAATTTGTTTAAGTATAGGT